>JAJQBC010000074.1 GCA_021203465.1 Lachnospiraceae bacterium
ATTTTTAAAAATTCCTTCATATGCGCGATCGGCATGTCGCACCCTGTCCACAGCCGGAAAGCCTCCGCCCCCTGAAACAGCATCATCGGGAAGCCGTTCATCGTATCACAGCCCGCCTCCTGCGCCATTTTGAGGAACAGCGTCTGCGGCGGCGCGTAGATCACGTCCGTCACGAGCATGCCCGGTTTGAAATAACTCACATCCGGGATGTAGGTCCACTCTTTCTGCGGCGTCATTCCCACCTCCGTGGCATTGGCAAGGAGATCGCTGTCCCAAATCTCCAGCTTCAGCGCGTCGAGATCCTCCAGACCGTAAAGCTTCGTCGGGCAGCCGAGCCGTTCGTTCAGAAGCGCGGTCGTTTCCCGCACCCGCGGCCAGTATTTATCATGGATATTGAAAATCGACATTTCCCGCACGCCCGCGAGCGCGGCCTGCACCTGGATCGCCTTCGCCGCGCCGCCGGCTCCCACGATCGTCATCTTCTTTCCCTTGATATCGAAGCCGTGGTCCTGAAGACCCCGTATGTAACCGATCCCATCGGTGATGTGTCCGGTCAGCACACCGTCGTCGTTGATGATCGTGTTGACAGCTCCGCAGAGCTCGGCCTCCGGCGTCAGCCGATCGAGGTACTGCATGACCGCGATTTTATTCGGCATGGAAATATTGCCGCCGCGCACCTTCAGCACGCGCATCGACTCAATTGCCTGCGGCAGGTTGTCCTGATCCACCTCAAAACAAAGATAGGCGTAGTCCAGTCCGAGATAGCTCAGGGCCTCGTTGTGCATGGCCGGTGAGCTCGAATGCCGGATCGGATACGCCATCAAAGTCAACAGTTCCGTATGTCCTGTAATTCTGTCCATTCCACTTTTCCCCTGTAAACGATATCAAAATTCATTAAAAATTTTACCATTTATAATGGTCGCATGCAATCAGTGATTCTCAGAAAATCTTGCGTACATCAAATAACTGTTCCATATTCTCAAAAACGCCTTCACGAAGCTTCGGTTTTCATGGTGTTTTTTGATAAACATAAGCTGCTGAAGATGATATCCGTGTTCAATCGGGATATAAACGCAATTGGCAAGAGGTCGAAGCTCCACGCTAGGATATCCCACGAGGCATCCTCTTCCGCTGTTCAGCGCGATCTGGGAGCAGGTGTCCAGATTTGAGGTTCTGCTGACATATTTCAATGGATGCCCATTACTGCGAAGCATTTGTTCAAAATCATTCTCACCGTTGGAGTCCGGGTCGAACAGCATCATGGGAATATTGACCAGTATATCTAGCGGAAGCACATCATAATCCGCATAGGGACTGTCCTTGGGAAGCTGTACCCTCAGCTCATCTTCATACAGAAAGTAACAGGAATAATTCGTCCTGATTTTTTTACATATTCGTTTTTCATAACCGGCAGTCATATTTGTCAGAATAATATCCGCATCTGTATCTCCCGACGACGTGAGAATCGTTTTCAGGATATTTCTACTCACCTGTTTTTCATTCACAGGCGCCTCCGGAAAATATATGAAAAGGTTTTTCACCACAAAATTCACATAAGAGTCCAGAATCGGACAGGATATAATATTCACGGAACATGCTTCCGTCCTGTCTTCTGCGCCGTCAACACAAAACATTTCCTTCAGCCTGTCAACGTTCTCTGTTATCTCCCCGACCACCTGATAAGCCTGTTCTCCCTCCGGAGTCAGCAGGATACCGGTTCGTGTGTGCTCAAAAAGCCTGACGTCCAGCTCCTTCTCAAGCTGCAGCATGGCCTTGCTGCAGTATTGCTGTGTGAAATACAGTGATTTACTGGCCTTTTTGATGGATTTTTCTTCCACAATCTTTTTAAATATGTAAAACTGCTCCAGTCTCATAGCTCGCCTGCCTCCATACAGTCGCGTGTCAATGACTTCCTCCGCTCGATAACCTGCAGCCGTCCGGATTCTTTTTGAGAGTATAACATATTTCAGATAGTTGAGCAACTGAGAGTTGTATATAAAAATTATAAGCACATTTACGTTGTTTGCCGAGCCGAATTTGCATATTGTATAATTTTTTTGTTATAAAAAGTATTTTACTGTGAAATACAGCCAAGGGACAGGCTGTCAGGATCTGCGCACTCCGATACAGCTGTCCGCAATGAGAAAGGAGAAAATGATGGAAACGGGTAAAGGTGTCAATACAAAATATTTTATCAACAGCGCCGTCGTTGTAATTTTAATGTTTTTCTTCCGGTTTATTCCGCCCTTCGGAAGCATGACTTCGCTGGGCATGGCAGTCCTTGGAATTTTCCTGGGCGCTCTCTGGGGATGGATCAACTGCGATATGATCTGGCCGAGTATCCTCGCCATCACCATGTTGGGATTTACCTCCCAGTACGAGAATGTCGCCGCTGCATTTACGGCAGTAATCAGCAACTCCATACTCCAGCAGATTCTGTGGTTGCTTGTATTTTCGGCCATTCTCACCGTGACAGGAATCTCAGACCAGCTGGCAAACCGCCTGGTCACTTCAAAAATGTGCAAAGGACGTCCCTGGGTTCTTTCCATTGTAATATACGTTGCTTCCCTGATCTGTTCCTCCTTTGGCGCCGCCTTTGCCGCGATGCTCATCTGCTGGGATTTTATTTACACAATCTGTAAGCAAGTCGGCTACACCAAAGAAGATACATGGCCGAAGATGATGATCGTGGGTGTTGTATTCGCCTCCTGTGTTGGCACCGTCGGAATGCCTTTCCAGGCAGGTGTTGCCGCTACTTTTGGATATCTTTCCGCAGCATCAGAAGGTCTTTATGCAAGCTATAACTACCTTCAGTATCTGATTTTCAGCCTTGTTATGTGTGTGACTTCGACAGCATTATTTTTCCTGCTTTGCAAACTGATTCTTCGTCCGGATATGTCCAGACTGAAGGAAACGGTGTCAGTCGGCAATGTTACCGCTTTCAACCAGCGACAAAAATTTGCAGTCGGGGCGCTGGTTGCGCTGATTGTTCTAACTATACTTCCCAGCTGCCTTCCGAGCGGAGCCTTCAAGGATTTCCTGGATCAGATAGGAACAACTGCATTTGTTCTTATTATCGTAGGTACAATCACGATATTCCGTACCAAAGACGGCAAGCCTATCTTCACATTTAAGGAACTGGCAGACGCCGGAATCTTCTGGAATATGCTGTTTATGGTAGGAACCGCAGTCACAGTCGGCACCGTACTGGCCACCGGAGATACTGGATTTACAACCACATTAATGGCGGTATTTACGCCAATGTTTGCCGGAAAGAGTCCCATTCTCTTTGCTATTGTCATCTGTCTGGTTACGCTTGTTCTTACGAACCTTATCAACAACGCAGTCGCCGGAGCAATCATGGTTCCCGTTATGTATTCTTTCGCGGCCCAGATCGGCGTCAACCCGCTCATGCTCACAGCGGTTATCTGTTTTGTCAGCGATATCGGGATGCTGCTTCCTTGTGCAAGCCCTTCAGGAGCCATGCTTTATAGCAATAAAGAATGGCTGGAAACCAAGGACATTGTAAAATACTCGCTTGTCGGCATCCTGACCATGGCAATTATCGCGGTATGCATTGGCATCCCATTTGGAACCATGATATTCTCGTGAGATTAAGAAAGGAGCACTTGTATGAAAACACCTTTTTCAGAAGACGAATTAAAAAAAACCGGAAGCTACGGAGCCTATTCTAAGCTGAATACTCCAATCACTCCGAAGGAAAATCTTCTTCGGGCGATCCGTCATCAGGATCCGCTGTGGATTCCTCTTAAGTCTGATGAGTTAATCTTCTGTCCGCGTATTATTCCGGACAATGTGGCGCGTGCCTGGGTCTTTGAACAGAAGCCTCACGAAAACAACACCGGCGGAAAAGATATGTTCGGAATCGAATGGGTATATGTCCCACAGGTAGGTGGCTGCATGGTAAAGCCTGGCAATCCGACACTAACTGACATCAGCGAATGGAAAACCGTGCTTCATTTTCCGGATTTTGATTCATGGGACTGGGAGCAGAGTGCTGCTGAAAACGCTGAATACGTTAATACAGACCGCTATCTGGTTACCTGGATTTTCTCAGGCCTGTTTGAACGTCTGATCTCTTTTATGGATTTTGAAAATGCGCTTGTCGCCTTGATTGACGAAGACCAGCAGGATGATCTGAAAGACCTGTTCCAGGCTCTGGTTGATATGTACAAGGATCTGTTCTCGCGGCTGAAGAAGTATTTCCATGTGGATGCGGTATTCTTCCACGATGACTGGGGCGGACAGAAATCTCCTTTCTTTTCGGTAGACACCTTCCGCGAAATGATCGCGCCCTACATCAAACAGCTTGTGGATTACTGCCACAGCATTGACCTTGTATTCGACCTTCACAGCTGCGGCAAGATCGAAATGCTGATTCCCTCCATCATCGAATGCGGTGTTGATAAGTGGGCAGGACAGCCGCTGAACGACAAAAAAGAGCTGATCAGAAAATATGGGGACAAAATACTGATCGGGTCCACGGACACCCTTCACCCGACCCCGGACTCTGCGGTTCCTCCGATGGATGAACTTCAGCACATCGTCTCGGATTATATGGATGAATATGGCAGCAAACTGCCCGACAATCCGTTTTTCCTGATGAATCATGTCCCGGATGACGATGTGATCGCCGCCTTCTATGCGGAGGGGCGGAAGCGTCTTTCCTGAGCAGAATGGAGGCCGATATGACAAAACGGGAAAATGCCATGGCAATCTACCGGGGTGAGATTCCGGAATATTATGGGGATTTGATGGATTCCATAAAACTCATTCCCGATCCGCTGCTGGTGAGAAACATGATTCCAAAGGATGGAAAAGAACATCAGGATATCTGGGGAACCAGCTTCGTATTCCTTCCTGACGCGCCGGGCGCGCATCCCCATGTCACTGCTGAAAACGCGGTAATCAAGGATATCGAGCATTGGGAAGAGCAGCTTCAGGTTCCGGACTACAGCGGCTTTGATTTTACGCAGGCCAGGGAAGAGGCCGAAAAAATCGACAGAAGCGAATATCTGGTCGGCTTCATGCTCTCCGGCGGACTGTTTGAGAGAAGCCATCATCTGATGGGTATGACAGAGGCGCTTATCAATTATCTTGAGTATCCGGATGAGATGAAAGGCCTGCTGCGGGTAATCGCCGACAAAAAAATGGAATATATCCGGATGGTCGCCAGGGAATGTAAGCCGGACATCATCTTCTATCACGATGACTGGGGCGCGAAAAAAAGCTTATTTCTGCCTCCGGCTGTGTGGCGCGACATTATAAAACCGCTGCAGAAAGAGATCGCGGATACGATTCATGAGTGCGGAATGATCTATATGCACCACTCGGACTGCTTCTGCCAGCCGCTGGCACTTGACATGTTAGATATAGGTATTGATATCTGGCAGGGCGTAATTCCTCAGAATGACATCGTGGAAATTCAGAAAGTCACTGATGGGAAGCTCGCCATGGTCGGCGGCGTGGACGGTCCCATGCTGGATGTGGAGGGAATTTCCGAAGAGGCAATCCGGCAGGAAGTGCGCAGAGCCATCGACACCTATTGTCCTGCGGGAAGATTCTACCCTACCATCGCGAACAGTCGATGCTTCCGGCAATGGAATAATCAGATCTACCGCGATGAGCTGGAAAAATACGGACATGAATTTGCCCGGAGACAACGCACAGAAGCGGGTCTGTAATAAAAACCCTAAAAAACGAGAGATGCCTGCTGCATGGCGGCATCTCTCGTCTGTTTTGTGTCCATGTCACACCGCAAGATCGCCCGGGCCGAAGCCATAGGGAAACAGCTCCGCCAGCGTACACACTTTGTAATGATCCTGATCTATCGCAAGAATGATCTGAAACTCCTCCGGATCGCAGAACTCCATCATGACCTGACGGCAGACGCCGCAGGGTCCCGCATAATCCTTTGGCACTCCGTTCATGCCGCCAACGACCGCGATCGCGGTAAACTCCCGCTCTCCTTCGCTGACCGCCTTGAAAAATGCCGTGCGCTCGGCGCAGTTTGTCGGCGTATAGGCCGCATTCTCAATGTTGCAGCCAGTGTAAACCGTTCCGCTCTTCGCAAGCAGCGCCGCCCCAACCTGAAAATGCGAGTAAGGCGCATAAGCGCGCTGTGCCATACGCAGCGCTGTCGTAATCAGTTCTTTAATCTCATCCTCTTTCAACTGTTTCAATTACTTTTCCTCCTACTACAATGTATTTATGGGTTAGATACCTTACAGCCAGTAAGGTTCTTCTC
>JAJQBC010000035.1 GCA_021203465.1 Lachnospiraceae bacterium
CCGTTGCGCTGTATAAGATGGCGAACCGGGTGATGGGGTTCAATTAGAAAAATATTCTTAAAAATCGAAAAAAATGACCAGCGGAATGGCTGGACATGTGGCATGTAATGGTTTAAAATAAAAAAGATAAGTAACCATCTAAATATCAGGAGGAATGATAGTATGAAGACAAAAGCAGTCAGGATACATGGAAAGATGGATTTGAGGCTTGAGGATATCGAGCTTCCGGAGATCGACGCCGACGGCGTACAGGTAAAGATTATTTCGGATTCCATTTGTATGAGCACATGGAAAGCGGCCGTCGAGGGCGGCGAGCACAAGCGCGTTCCGAATGACGTCGAGAAAAATCCAACGATCGTCGGCCATGAGTTCTGCGGACAGATCGTGAAGGTCGGCGAGAACTGGAAGGATAAGTATAAGGTGGGTGACGGATTTTCGATCCAGCCGGCTCATTTCTATAAGGGTTCCCTGATGGCGCCGGGATATTCTTACCCCTATTGCGGAGGCGCTTCGCAGTATGCGAACATTCCGATCGAGACCTTAAAGATGGACTGCCTGCTTCCTTATGATTCGGATGTCTATTTCTATGGTTCCCTTTCCGAGCCGATGAGCTGCATTATCGGTACCTATCATGCGATGTATCACACGAAGGCCGGCAGCTATGAGCATCAGATGGGCATCGTGGAGGGCGGCAAGATGGCGCTGCTCGCGAGTGTTGGACCGATGGGTCTTGGCGCGATCGACTATGCGCTGCACTGTGACCGCCGTCCGTCCTTGCTGGTTGTGACCGATATCGACGATGCGCGTCTTGCGAGAGCGGAGAGCATCTACACGGTGGAGGATGCGGCGAAGAACGGCGTAGAGCTTCATTATGTGAATACCGGCAAGACTGATGGCGAAGATCCGGTGGAAGTGCTCCGTAAACTGACCGGTGGCACGGGCTATGACGATGTAATCTGTTTCGCCCCGGTGAAACCGGTTGTGGAGCAGGCGGACGGTATTCTGGGACATGACGGCTGCCTGAACTTCTTTGCGGGTCCGACGAATACACAGTTTAAGGCAGAGTTCAATTTCTACAATGTGCATTATGCGAGCACACACGTCGTTGGAACCAGCGGCGGCAATACGGACGATATGCGCGAGGCGATTCAGATGATGAACAGTGGGCGCATCAATCCGGCGGCGATGGTGACGCATGTCGGCGGCCTGAACGCCGAGGCGGAGACAACGCTGAACCTGCCCAATATCCCGGGCGGCAAGAAGCTGATCTACACTCAGATTGACTTCCCGCTGACGGCGATTGCGGATTTTGAGGAGCTTGGAAAGACGGATCCGCTGTTTGCGGAGCTTGACAAGCTGGTAAAGGCAAACAACGGCCTGTGGAACGGCGATGCGGAGAAATATCTGCTGTCCCACGCAAAACAGATCGGGTAAATGTAAATACAAGGAACGTTTTCTTGAGATACGCAGCGGCATGCGAAAAGCCGCTGCGTATTTTTTGTCTGTCATAAAACCTGTCCCCACTCATATATTGGGATAAGGAGACGAAGAAAATGAAGGAACACAATATCTTTTCCCTGTTTCCGGGGATGTTACGGGAGACGCTTGTGTGTGCGGGTTTCCGACAAGAAGATCTGCAGGAGATCCGCATCCGGGCGGAACGCCCGCTTATCGTGCGCAGCGGCGGGCGGGAGAGAGTTCTGGAGCGATATTTTACAGGAGAAGAGGTCGGTGAAATTCTGGCTTATCTGGGAAATTATTCGCTCTATGCCTGGGAGGATGAGATTCGTCAGGGTTTTCTCTCGCTGCCGGGCGGGCATCGCGTCGGGCTGGCCGGGAAGACGGTGTTAGAGGATGGAAGGGTGCACACTCTGACGGAGATATCTTCCCTGAATATTCGATTTGCGCACGAGGTGAGGGGCTGTGCCGATACGGTGCTTCCATATTTGTGGGAGGGCAGGCGGCTGTGCCATACGCTGTTTGTGTCCGCGCCGGGCAGGGGGAAGACGACGCTGCTTCGGGACTGCATCCGGCAGATTTCCGACGGGGACAGCAGCCATCCGGGGATGACGGTCGGGCTGGTTGACGAGCGGTCTGAGATCGCAGGTTCCTTTCGAGGCATTCCGGGTAATGATGTCGGGCTGCGGACCGATGTGCTCGACGCCTGCCCGAAAGCGGAGGGGTTGATGATGCTGATCCGTTCCATGGCTCCGGATGTGGTGGCGGTGGATGAGGTCGGGAGTCCGGCAGATCTTGCGGCCATGCGGCATGCGATGAACTGCGGCTGTGTGCTGCTGGCGACAGTACATGGAGATTCCATGGAGGAGTTGAGGAGGAAGCCGGTGCTCGGAGAAATGGTGGAGGCCGCTTTTTTTGAGCGCTATGTGCTGCTGGAAAACAGAATAGCGCCGGGCTGTGTCGGACAGATTCTGGATGGACAGTGCAGGGACGTAAAAGGATGAGATGGATCGGTATCTTCTGCATTCTGGCCGGAACAGGAGGAATCGGACTCAGGATGGCGCAGGAGCTGGATCTGCGGATTCGTGAGCTACAATTGTTGCAACAGATTGTCTTGCTCCTGAATGGCGAGATTCGATATCTGCACAGACCTTTGCCGGAAGCCTTTGGCAGCGTTGCAGAGCAGACGGAGCCGCCATTTCGGAATTTTCTTTTGCGAACGGCAGAGGATCTGCGGCGGCGGAACGGGCAGAGCGCGCGGCTTATCTGGGGGCGAAACCTGAAAAGCTGTTCCGGGGAGCTTCATCTGACAGTGCAGGATCTAAGGGAGCTTGGTGAGTTGGGCGCTATGTTGGGATGTCTGGATGTGAAACAGCAGCTCGGGGCGCTCGACTACTATCAGGAAAATCTGAACCGCGCGCTGGACGATGCCGTGGAGGACGCGAAAGGCCGCAAAAAGCTGTATCGTTATCTGGGGATCTTAAGCGGCGTCGCGGTGGTGATTTTTATTCTGTAAGGTGGAAAGCTTATGAGCGTTACGCTGATTTTTAAAATTGCCGCGGTGGGGATTCTGGTCTCCGTACTCTCACAGGTGCTGAAGTACAGCGGGCGGGAGGAACAGGCTTTCCTGACGAGCCTCGCGGGGCTCCTTTTGGTGCTGTTCTGGATTATTCCTTATGTTTATGAACTTTTTGAGATGATGCAGGAACTTTTCACTTTGTAGGAGGCGGGGCGGATGGTGCGGGTCGCGATGCTGGGAGTCGTCGGCGTGCTATTGGCGCAGCAGCTTAAGAGTCTAAGATCGGAGTTTGCCGTATACCTTTGTCTGGGCGTCAGCCTGTTGATTTTCCTGAGTTTGACCGAGCAGCTGGCGTTAATCATGGACACGCTTCAGGCAATTCAGGACAGCCTTCCTCTGAATGTGGCTTATCTACAGACGCTGATGAAAATTATCGGGATCACATATATCGCTGAATTCGCGTCGGATCTCTGCAAGGATGCGGGATATCAGACGATCGCGGGGCAGATTCAGATATTTGGCAAGCTGACGGTGTTGGCGGTCAGCATGCCGATCCTGTCCGCGCTGCTTGAGGCGATACAGGTTTTTCTCGGGGGATAGGGCATGGAGGAGATCAATTACGGGGAAATCCAGCAGTTTCTGGACGAACTGATGGGGAGCGGTTTTGACTTTCAGGACATGGTGGAAAAAGGCGCCGCGGGGGAGAACCCTCTCTCTTTGAAAAGTCTGGCATCCCTGATGCAGGGCGCATTGTTCGAGGAGCTGCTCACACAGAAGCAGCTCTGGCTGCATATCCTGCTCCTTGCGCTTGCCGCGGCGTTACTCCTTCATTTTGCGGATGTGTTTCAGGATCGCAGTGTGCCGGAGATCAGTTTTTGCATGATCTATATGATTTTATTCCTGTTGCTGATTCGCTCGTTCCAGACAAGCCTTGGAATTGCGCAGGATGTGATGGGAGCGATGCGAAGTTTCATGACGGTGCTTGCCCCGGCTTACTTTCTCGCGATGACGCTGTCGTCCTACCTTACGTCGGCGGGAGTCTACTATGAATTTATTCTGCTGCTGATCAGCGGCGTGCAGTGGCTGGTGGAATCTTTTGTCTTGCCCTGCGTGGAGATTTACGTGTTGCTTGTGCTTGTCAATCATCTGTCGAAGGAGAAGCGGCTCGGACAGTTTGCGAAGCTCGTGTCGATGGCAGCAGACTGGAGTTTGAAGGCGGCGTTGGCTCTGGTCTGCGGTTTCCATATGATTCAGGGTTTGATCTCTCCGGCGGCGGATTCTTTCCGCAACCTGGCGGTCAGCAGAGGAATTGGCATGGTACCCGGCCTCGGCAGTGCGGGCAGCGGCGTGACGGACCTTGTGCTCGGCTCGGCGGTTCTGATCAAGAACGGAATCGGCGCGGCGGCGTTGCTTGTCCTGATTCTGCTCTGTCTGGTTCCGCTGACAAAGCTGGCCGTGATCATGGCGGTGTATTATCTGCTCGCGGCAGTGCTGCAGCCGGTGTCAGATGAGCGGATTGTCGGCTGCCTGAGCGGTATGGGAAACGGCGTACGCCTGCTCTTCCGAGCGGTTTTCACTGTGCTTGCATTGTTTTTCCTGACGATCGCGCTCACGACGGCGCTGACAGGAGGCTGAAAATGGGGGGAATACTGGAAATGGTTCGGGCGGTTGCCGTTTTCTATCTGCTTGAGCAAATGGTGCTTCATCTTTTGCCCGGCCGCAGCTATGAGAAGTACGTGCGGTTTTATCTTGGCCTACTGCTGGTGTTACTCCTGCTGCAGCCGATTTTTAAAATCGCAGGCCTCGCAGAGCAGCTGGACGCAGAGGCGTTGGTTGAACAATTGGAACAGGGGGTGGAGGAGATCCGTTGAACAAAGAAAAGTGGGAAGGGTGGAAGAAAAAATACTGGCCGCCGCGGAAGGATCAGCTGCTGATTCTGGCTCTTCTGGGGCTCCTTCTTGCAGTTATCGCGGTTCCGGTGCAGAAGGACAGCGGGGAGGAAACCGTCGACACCGCAGGGACTTATGCGGAGTCGGAGGACACGGGGGAGGACTATGAGAGCCGGATGGAGCGGAGACTTGAGGAAATGCTGTCTCATGTCGAGGGGGTTGGCGAGGTGCGCGTCATGCTGACTTTTGCGGACAATGGACAGAAACAGGTCGAGAAGGATGTGGATATCTCGGAGAATTCGACACAGGAAGAGACGGTCTACGAGGAGCAGGGCAGCAGCGTGCGCGTACCTTATGTGAGCTCTGAGACGACACCGCAGGTGGAAGGCGTCCTTATCGTGGCGGAGGGCGGCGGTGATGTAAAAGCCGATATCATTGACGCTGTGCAGGCATTATTTGGCATTGAGGCACATAAAATTAAAATCATGAAGTATGGAGGCGATTAAGTAAAAGCGAAGCAGCCGTTAAAGAAACCTGTGATAAAGAAACCAGTGTTTAAAAAGAATCAGATTATCATCACGGCACTGGCGGCCATGATTGCGGTCGCCGGTTATCTGAACTATTCCGGCGCCAGTCTGGACGCGTCTTTGCTCAGTGCGAACAGCGAGTCGGTCGAGGAGGAAGACAGCGACCTGGCACTGGACATTTCGGCGGAGGACAGCTATGCCCAGAGCGGGGAGACGGACGTGGCGGATCTGGAGGAGTATACGGAGGAGATCGCCAGTCTCGACGAAGACTATGAAAACAGCGCTGAGGCTGATGTTGATACGGAGGTGGAGACGGCATCCGCGGGTGAGACAGTCCTTGTAACAGGCACGGTAGGTGTCGGGATTGTGTCGGAGGCGAAGGCGACGAGGGAACAGACCCGCTCGAAAAATAAGGAAATTTTGATGGAACTGGTCGAGAGTACGTCGATTACTGAGGAGCAGAAGCAGAGCGCGGTCGACGCGATGGTGAGCATGACGGATGTGGCGGAACGCGAGCTGGCGGCGGAGACGCTGCTGATGGCGCAGGGCTTCGACGAGGCGGTTGTCAGCATTACTGACGACAGCGCGGATGTGGTGGTGAGCAGCGCGCAGGTCAGTGACGCGGAGCGTGCGCAGATCGAGGATATTGTCAAGCGTAAGACCGGAATTGAGGCTGCGAATATTACGATTACACCGGTGACATCAGAGTAAAATTTTACAGATTTTGCTGGCATCGTTAAATGTTTTTATAGCATAATTCCCAATGATGTGTTATCATTATTCTATACACATCA
>JAJQBC010000025.1:0-5630 GCA_021203465.1 Lachnospiraceae bacterium
CCTTTTTTACTTTTTTATTTTTACTCTGCGTCTTTTTGCCTGTTGCGCCATAGCAGTAGTGTCCATAACCGTTTTTATAGTAATAACCACCATAACGGTAATAACGCCTGTAATAATAGCTGCTAGCCTTGTTGTTGATCTCCGCCCGGTTAAGCACCAATCCCAGCAGCGGTGTCCCTGTCCTCCGCAACAGCTGAACGGAATTTCGCACCAGCTTCCGCGGGGTCTCTCCGCCGCGAACTACCATCACGGTACCGTCGCAATGGGTGGCAATGTTAAGCGCGTCCGCCATGCTACCGATAGGCGGTGTGTCAACCAGAATATAGTCAAACTCTTTCGAGCACTCCTCAATCATCCGTGCAAAGCGGTCATTTTCCAGCAAGATGATTGGATTGACCACCGCTGAATCCAGTGGAATCATGTAGCCGTTTTTCACGTTGGTCTGGTAGATCGCGTCCTCTAACGGAATTTTCCCTGCCAGATAGTGGACAATCCCCCGGATCTTCTCCTCGCTGATAATGCCGTAGGCACTGCGCATCTCAGAATTACGCAGATCAGCGTCGATCAGCAGCGTTTTCTGACCGCTCTCAGCCATTGCCTTCCACAGATGAATAGCGATAAAGCTCTTCCCCTCGTTGGGAATGGAGCTGGTGATCATTATGTTCTTGATCCCGCTACCGCAGAAATTCAGGCTCACGCGCAGTTGGTTCAGGGACTCCATCACGTCAAAGGGCAGCGCCGGGAACTTCGCGATCCGCAAGGATCTGTACCCCAGATCCGTCCAGCTGCCTTCCTCTGCCTGCTGCGTTCTACGCGCCGTTTCGTTCTGGGCAACAGTTCCGGGTACTTTTACCTGCTTTTTCTTTTTCTTCTTCTCACCCTCCAGATGGCACTCCACCACTGTGCTGAGCGGCTGGACGCCAAAATATTTCTCCAGATCGTCCGGACTCTTGATTGTGTCGTCCATCAGGTACAGCATCAGGATGACACCTATGCAGGCAAATGCGCCCAGCAGTGCCCCCATCAGGGTATTTCTGGTAAGGCTCGGACTGGAGGGAGACGTGGGTAGCACCGCTTTCTCCGCGATGTTCGGCTCCGCGCTACTCATGATCCGCGGCAGATAGATGATCGCCTGCTCACTCAGCTCATTTGCAATGTCCTGCGCCTGCGCAGGGTCAGGACTCGTCACCGTGATCCGAAGGATGCGAGTGTCATCCGGATTGGTAAGGGTGACCATTTCCGCCAATTCTGTATAGGTCATATCCAGGGACAGTTCATCAATAACATCCTGCAAAAGCTCATGGTTCAGGATCAGTTCCTCATAATCAGCAGTCAGCTGTGTCCCTAGCTGCAAATCGGTCAGGTTGATCACCGAGCTGGAGGAAGAGGATACAATATAGATCTTAGCCGTCGCCTGAAACTGAGGCGTCATCAGAAACCAGGTGTAGGAGAACGCAATCACCCCACCCAAGATTAGACAGATCAGAATCTTCCACATATTTCCCCACATCAAGTAGAATATTTCTACCAGATCGATGGGATCTACCTGTTTTGCTGCTCTGCCTTTATGGACAGTCTCGTAATCAGATACCTGCCCCCACTCTGTGCCGGGCGTCTCACCGCCATGGTGCCCAGCCTCCGCCCTCTCCCCCGTATACACCGAAGGATCACTCCCGTATTCATCTGTCGTTTTCTTCCCGCTTGCTTTTCTCTGTTCCACCACGCTTTACTCCTCGTACTCTTTATTCCACTGCCTGCTCATAAAACAGCTGAAGGATTGTCCTCTGCAGACTGTCCGAATCCAACTCATACGCGTTCGCCCCGGTATCGTCCAGATAGCTCTCTCTGTCGATGGTCAGTGTTTCCAACTCGGTATACTCCTCCATGGTCTGCATCAGTTCGGTCAGGCCCCTGCTGCCCATGTCTGTCACCAGATAGTCAGAGAGCGCGTCATAGGCTTCCAGCAGGATCTCCTCACCCACGGTCCGGCACTGCGCGACCAAGGCCTTCATATACTGCCGCTGGCGCACCATACGCGACAGATTGGTCTGGTCATCCACCCCGCGCCGACTTCTTACGTATGTCACAGCCTGCTCCCCTGTCAGCGTGATGGTCTCTCCTTCTACAAGGCTTTCATCCACCTCGGAGAAGTCCGACTGCACCGTCAGGGTGACGCCGCCTACCGCATCGTTCAGGATAGCGACACCGTCTATATTTAAGGAAACGTATCCGTCAATCTTCTGGCCACCCAGCAGTGCGGATACAGTATTGACATTATTGATGCAGCTGTCCTCCAACCCATCCCCATAGGAATGCGCCAGACAAAGCTGCTCATACTGGGTGGATACCACATCACCCATGACACCCAGCACGGGGACGTCCGTCATCGTATCGCGGTTCAGCTGTAGAATCTGCCAAGTCTCTTCCTGCCAGTCCACCACAACCACAAGCTGCAGATCGGCCTGCCCTCCGCCGATATAGCTTTTATTACTCCTGACCGGTCCGCTAACGTCGATACCAAGAATCAGATAAGCGGAAACGGATTCCTTCCTGACATAGGTGCTTCCCTCATATTCGATGCACTCAGTCTCATCTTCCCCAGAATCAATCGCAGATTCCTCCGCCGTCTCCACGGTAAATATCCGGCGCTGCCATCGGCCTATGAGAAATAACACAATTCCGAAAACGATTGCTATCATCGCCACGACTCCCAGCGCACGCAGGGCGTCCCTGTGGAAATGTCTTCTGGCACGATGTCCACTCATGTGCCGTCTTCCTCCTGTATTCCAAGAAGCCAGGCTGTGTTTTCATCCATCTCTTCAAGGAAAGTAGTTCCCAAACGATGGGCAATCACCTTCCTGCCCTCCGCCAGTCTTGGGCGACGCTCCTGCATATTGTGGGCATCGCTCCCCAGAAGCGGCCAGGCAGCCTCGCGTAGCAGTCTCAGGCCCTGTCTGCGGCTCCATAGAGAAAGCAGGATATCCGCGTTTACTTGAATCCCCATCGGCAGATTCATCATCTTCTGCAGCATTTTTCTATTGCTGTCGCAGAACTCATAGCGTTCCGGATGCGCCAGTATAACCTTCAGCCCTCTGTCAAGCTTCAGAGAAAGAACCTCGGAGATCTCCGTACTGCTCCATTTTCGGAACGGCATCTCCAGCAACAGGGTTTTCGTCCCCTCGATGCAAAGTGCGTCCAGATCTTCACACTCGCTGATACCGAAGAAAAATGCCGTTTCCGCTCCTAGTAGGATCTGTGGATACTGCTCCTCCTTTTCGGGTGTGTAAAGCCCCGCGAAAAGCTCTGCGGCCGCCGCTCTGCGCTCAACAAAACGTGCAATGGATTCCCTGCTGCGAAAATAATGGGGTGTGGCGCATATCACATCCACGTTTTCTTCACCAAAGGCGTGAAGCATCTCTGCGGAGGTATGCAGACTGTCACTGCCGTCGTCCATCTCCGGAAGTATATGGGTATGCAGATCAATCACCTGACCTTTGATAGAAATCCCTTCCTTCATTTTGCTGACGCATAGTATGCATCCAAAAAATCCTGATACATTCTCTCGCCTTCCTGCCGGGCGGCGACAGCCTCCTCAAATGTCATAAAGGTACCGAGATTATAACGTTTTCCACGAAATTCAATGGATGCACGCCATTTACCGTTCTCACGCCGGTACACGCCACGATGCCCAGATGTATTCGCGGCGTTCTCTTTCTGGCACGCAATCTTCTCAATGCATGTCCCATCCACAAAATGGATGTTCTTCCTCATGTTTTCCTTCCGCTGCTCCTCCCGCAGACAGCCACAACTCTGCGTATTTCCACCACGCAGGTTTTCCTTGTGGCAGATACAGCGATTCCCACAATCGCAAAGACAGTCCCAGTAGATATAGTCCGCTTCGCCATCCTTCGAGGGAACCGGTCCCAGGACCAGCAATCTGCCATAGCGCTGTCCAGTCAGATCAAGGCGCTTTCCCTTTGGCACCTCCCTGCGGTAACAGCCGCAGCTCTTCGTGTGGCCGGATTTCAGATGATACTCTTCCACGACGCATTCCCTTCCACAGTCGCAGACGCAGCGCCAGTAACGTCGGCTGTTCCGGGGCGGAGCCTCGGCAAGCACACGCAGGCGGCCGAACCGCATGCCCAGCACAGGAGCTTTTCGTTCTGATTTCATAGCTGCACTCCATTTCCCTGCACACTCTCAAGCTGCCCTCTTAAAGGAAGAGTAGCTTACGGCACCCCATCGCATGTTTTGACTATTCAAGCAGGGCTTCCAACTGTAAAATAAAAACAGGCAGGCCGCTACTCCTTTCATGGGTCTAAAAGGGGATACTCTCTAAGTATTCCACTAAGAGCACAGTCCACGGATAAACACGATGAAATCAGGCGCTTTCCCTATTTCCCTGACCACGATTCTGACCATTTGCGAAAGCACATGGCAGCTTGTTGACCTGTTCTTTTTTTGAGTCCATGGAAGGGTGAACATAGCGCTGCAATGTAATCCGGATATTCGAGTGTCCCATAATCTCACTTAGTGACTTCAGGTCGACACCGTTCTCAACACAGCGGGTTGCAAAAGTGTGCCGGAGTGCGTGCCAGGTATGCCTTGCCACACCCGCTCTCTGCAGCAGTCTCCCGAAGCGTTCTCTACACACCCGCGGCTCCATGTATTTCTTCGTGCCGGTCAGCAGATACACTTCACTATTCTGGCGGCGTTCCTTCAGATAGTGAAAAATGGGTGTGGGAAGCGGAATCTCGCGCAGGGAGCTGTCCGTCTTCGGTTTACTGATGACCACTTTCGTCTTAGAGCCTGCTTTCTTATTTATGTCAGAAATGCGAAAAAGTGTGTGGCTAACCTGCACCGTTCCGTTCTGGAAATCAAAATCCTTCCAACGCAGCGCACATACTTCCCCAATCCGCAGGCCTCCATAGAGGGAGAGAAGTATGCCGAGGGAAAACGGTCTGTCTTCCTGCATCAGTAGCGCTTCCAACTTCGACTGTTCCTGCCTTGTCAGCACGCTGATCGGCGGCTGACGCACACAGACAGACGGACAGTCCGGAACAGAATCGATCAGGCCGCACGATTCGGCAAAAGATAGGATCTGCTTTAAAATTGCTTTCAAATCTGATACCGTTTTATTACTGAGCGAGCCGCCGTTCCGCTTCCTGCCATGCTGCTTCCTGTCCATTAGAAAAGCCGCCATACGTTCGGAAGTGAGTTCCGATATATCCAACTCTCCTAATTCCGGCAAAATATGCGTTTCCACCATCACCGCATAACAGGCGAAGGTTGATTCCTTCACCAACGGCTTTTTCCTGTTTAACCAGTCCCCTGTGACCTCCCGCAGCTTCGTCTCAGAACGCTCTTTACGGAAGTTCGCCTCACTCTTTTGCGATGAGATATTCTGTAAAAATTCAAGTTTTCTATTCCGGACTTCTTGGTAGCTTCGCGCATAAAGATATTTGTAATTCGTCTTTCCTTTGACGGGACTGCCCTGAACGATTCTCGCTTCCCATCGCCCGTCCACACGCTTACGGATATTTTCGCCTCGCCTGCCCATGCATTTACCCTCGCTTTCCTAATGAAATCACGGTCAGTTTTTCTGACCACGATTCTGACCACTTGTGCCT
>JAJQBC010000025.1:5640-6177 GCA_021203465.1 Lachnospiraceae bacterium
TTGAAGCAGAAGTCGGCATACGTTATTCCTCTTCGTCTCGTGGGGTAGTAGATGTGTATAATATTAATGCATTTGCGCTTATTCGACGGCATTTTTCAAATTTAGATTGACATGAACCGCGATAAATAATATACTGACATCAAAGGAGAAGATTTTGAAAACCAAGTTAGAACAGTTAAAAAGTTCTCCCCTCTCTTAGTGGAATACTTAGAGAGTCCCATAGGTAAATCAAACGCCAGCAACAAGGAATCAATGATATTATTCCATTCTTAGGGCGTTCTTTTTTTATTATGAGAAAACTCCCATTCTTCCCCGACTTTCTATAAAATCATTTTATGGATACACAGTATTTATGTGCAAGGATACCGATTGGGAACAGGAAACACTGCCTGGTTATACCGAAACCTTAGGCAGAGAAGAGCATTTATTCGAGTGAAGATAACAAGTGAAAATATTATACCGAGTTTTTCTGCTAGAAATCCCATGTATTCAAGCTTTTTGCAGATAACTCGGTATAATATAAAATTTGGTATAACC
>JAJQBC010000017.1 GCA_021203465.1 Lachnospiraceae bacterium
ATTATGGCATATTCCCGAGCATGAATATAAGAGAAAACGTGACGATCGCCGGTATACGCAGACTGTTTCACTTTCCGAAGATTGATCGGAAATGGGAAGATGAAATGGTTGATATCTATACACGGAAGGTTCATGTAAAAATGGCTGGTCCGGAGGGCTTGCTTACACAACTGTCAGGCGGAAATCAACAGAAGGTGATTCTTGCAAGATGGTTGTCTATGGGATGCAGACTTTTGATTTTGGATGAACCGACAAGAGGAATCGATGTTCTCGCAAAAGAGGAAATACACCATTTGATACGGGAGTGCGCGGATCAGGGGATGACGGTTCTGGTTGTTTCATCGGAGATGGAGGAGCTGCTGAGTCTCTGCAATCGTATTATGATCATGCACGAAGGAAAACAGAAGGGGATAGTGAATGCGGAAGAGGTCTCTTCCGAGAATATCCTGCAGATAGCACTGGAATGAAAATCAGGAGGGAAAGCTTGTGGCAAATATATGGAAAAAGATGACGAGATCTACGATTTTGTTTATTGTATTGTTTATAGTTGTTTACGCGGCCGCATTGACGTTTGTCTCACCCAATTTTCTGACGGCTTATAATGTGGGAATTATTTTCAAACAGATGTCTTTCTTCGGAGTTGTGGCTCTTGGACAGACCCTCGTTCTGATTATTGCGGGAATTGATCTTTCGATTGGTTCGATAGCATGCCTTGGAGGGATATTTTTCGCCCTGTTCATGACGCAGACGGAGATGAATCCGGTTTTGGCAATTGTGCTTGTGCTGATCATTTGTGCGGCAATTGGATACATAAATGGTCTGATTATCACTAAGCTGCGCCTTACACCGTTCATTGTCACGTTGGCCATCAGTGAAATTTGCAGTGGTTTTGTCCTGGTTATCACGAAAGGCTCCACCATTCAGGGAATCACAGGAAAGGTACTGATCCTCGGGCAGGGCATGCTTGGAGTTGTACCGGTTCCGGTTATTATCTTTGCCGCTCTTTGCCTCTTGCTTACCTACGTTCTGCGATTTACTCCGTTTGGCCGTGAGCTTTTCGCGATTGGCGGAAACGCGGCGGCGGCACGGTTGGTTGGAATTCAGGTAGAGAAGACGAAGAGGCTGGTATATCTGCTCTCAGGAGCCTTTGCCGGATTTGGAGGAATTATGATCGCGTGTCGATATAATTCCGGACAGCCAACAATTGGTGATAGTTGGGTAATGTCCTCCATTACTGCTGCCGTGATCGGCGGAACGTCCATGAGCGGGGGCGTCGGCAGTGCGGTGGGAACCTTTGTAGGAGCACTTCTGATGCAGCTTTTGAACAATTCAATTGTCGTACTGAACGTATCCCAATACTGGGAGTCGGTCATGACGGGAGGCGTTGTTTTGGTTGCGGTCATTATTGATGCAGTGCGTACCATGTTCAGAAATAAGTCATAAAAAATAACTGGAGGAAGCTGAAATGGAGACAGGATCATTGACAAAAGAACAGCTGTTGGACATGTACAGCAAGATGGTAAAAATTCGGGAATTTGAAAATCAGGCGATTGAGCTCGCAAAGATGAATCTGACACGAGCAGCGGTTCATACCTATAACGGGGAGGAAGCGATTGCCGTTGGCGTTTATGCCAGTCTTACAGAAAAGGACTGCATTTCGTCTACACACAGGGGGCATGGCCATTGCATAGCTAAAGGTGCGGATCCGGTTCGCATGTTTGCGGAGCTGATGGCGAGAGAAAATGGATACTGCAAAGGAAAGGGCGGTTCCATGCATATTGCAGATCAAAAAATTGGAATATTAGGGGCGAATGGGATCGTAGGCGGTGGAATCCCGATTGCGACGGGTGCCGCTCTGGCAATGAGACTGCAGAAAGAGGAAGGAATCGTGGTTTGCTTTTTTGGCGATGGAGCTTCTAATGAAGGATCCTTTCACGAATCCCTGAATTTTGCCTCAATATTTAAATTGCCAATTGTATTTGTGTGTGAGAACAATCAGTATGGAATCTCTACTCATGTATCAAAGTCAACATCTGCGGAACATATTTCGGATCGTGCAATTGGGTATCACATGCCGGGCAGGACTGTGGATGGAAATGATATAAAAGCTGTGTATAAGGAATTTGCGGAAGCTGCGGAGTATGCGAGAGCAGGGAAAGGCCCCGTGCTTTTGGAGATGGAGACCTATCGTCTAAGCGGCCATTATTATGGCGATAATGAAAATTATCGAACGAGGGAAGAGGTCACCTCCTGGAGGTTAAAGGATCCTATCAAAAGATGCAGGGAATATTTGAGCGAAGAGGGAGTAGATCAGGAACAGATGGACGCCATGTCGAGAAAGATTAAAGAAGAGATTCTGGCGGCTTCCGCTGAGGCTGAAAGAGGACCAATTCCGGATCCGGCAAATCTGGAGGATGATTTATACGATGATTCTTTCGCGGAGATCAAATGGAAACCGTGGATAAAACAGTAACAGAGGGAGAGGAGTGGGTTTTGGCATGAGAAAGATTTCCATGAGACAGGCTGTCAATGAAGCGCTTCATATTGCGTTTAATAGTGACGACAGGATTTTTACAATGGGCGAAGATATCGCGGTATATGGTGGTCAACTGCGTTGCTCGTATGACCTGGTTGAGAATTTCGGAGAAGAAAGGGTTATGGATACCCCGATATCCGAAACAGTTATTGTGGGCGCTGGAATCGGAGCGGCTATCATGGGTCTTAGACCCATTGTAGAGCTTTCATATATCGATTTTATTGGAGTTTGTTTTGACCAGATTCTGAATCAGATGGCGAAGCTTCGGTATATGTATGGGGGAAACATCAGCATTCCCATGGTTGTGCGAACACAATGCGGGGCGGGTCTTGGAAACGGGGCGCAGCACTCTCAGTCATTGGAAGGAATATTGGCAAACGTTCCCGGCATCAGAATCGTGATTCCTTCAAACGCGTATGATGCGAAGGGTCTGTTGCTTCACGCGATTCGGGATAATAATCCGGTGATCTTCATTGAACATAAAGCGCTGTATAAAAGGAAATGTGAAGTCCCGGATGAAATATTTGAGTGTGATTATACCTGTGATATAAAGCGAGAAGGAAAGGATTTGACAATCGTTACTTATTCAGCCATGGTTGACCAGTCCCTGCAGGCAGCGGAGGATCTGCAGGCCGAAGGGATCGACGTGGAGGTCGTGGATATCAGAAGCATTGAACCGCTGGACACGGAGACGATCATTCGATCTGTGCGTAAGACAGGGCATGCGGTCGTAGTGCACGAAGCCTGCAAAAAAGCAGGATTTGGAGCAGAACTTGCGGCGCAGATTCAGGAATTTGCGTTTAGTGAGCTCAAAAAACCGGTTTTGAGGGTTGGCGCTCCAAATATTCCGGTTCCCTTTGCTCCAAATCTGGAGAAAGCGTTTGTCCCGGATAAAGAAAATATAAAAGCAGCAGTTTATGACTGCTTAAAATAAAAATATGATTATATATGGAGGAAATGAAAATGAGAAAAGCAATTATTATGCCGAAAATTGGACTGGATATGGAAGAAGGTACAATCAGTCAATGGAAGAAAGCCGTGGGCGACAGAGTGGAAGAAGGGGAGATTATCTGCGATATCGAGACAGATAAAACGATTACGAACCTTGAATCAACAGTGAACGGCACCCTCGTAGAGATTGTGGCACAGGAAGGAGATGAAGTGGAGATTACAAAAACGATTGCCTGGGTCGAAGTGGACGAGTAAAATTGAGATAACAGCGCAGGATCCAACGATGGGAGGGTGGTTCATGGGGAATTATATTCTTGGAATCGACCAGAGTACAACGACGACAAAGGCGATTATTTTTGACAAAAAAGCAAGAGTGGTGGCTCGCAGCGATGTGAATCATGCACAGATTCATCCAAATAGTGACTGGGTGGAACATGATCCGGAGGAAATCTGGAGAAACCTGCTGACGGCCGTTCGGAACGTCGTGGAAAAGGCTGGGATCGGAAAAGAGGAAATTGCCTGTATATGTGTTACCAATCAGCGGGAAACCACGATGCTGTGGACGGAAGAGGGAAAACCTGCATATAATGCCCTTGTGTGGCAGGATATAAGGGCAGAAAATATTGTATGCAGGGATGAGATCGCGAAAGAGCGGGATTACATCACGAGTGTTACTGGTCTTCAGCTTTCAGCCTATTTTTCGGCTGCGAAAGCGGCCTGGATAAAGGAGCATTGTGAGTCTGCGACGGAGCTGTATTTTGGAACAATGGACAGTTGGGTACTCTATAAGCTCACGGGGCGTCATGTGACGGACTATTCGAACGCTTCACGCACACAGTTGTTCAACATCATGGACTTAAAATGGGATGAGAAAATTATCCGTCTGTTTGGGTTGGAGCAGGTGCATTTTCCAGAAGTGCTTTTTTCCGATGAAATATACGGAGAGACTACGTTAGAAGGTTATTTTGACCATCCGATCCCTGTGGCAGGCGATATGGGTGATTCGCACGGAGCTTTGTTTGCGCAGCAGTGCTGGAATAAAGGCATGGGTAAGTGTACTTTTGGAACCGGCGGCTCGATTATGATGAATATCGGCGAGAAACCCGTTCGGTCGAAAAACCGGTTGAACACATCAATTGCCTGGGGAATGGACCATGTTGTAGAGTATGTCTTTGAAGGCACGATTATCAATATGGGCAATACAGTAAGCTGGATGAAAAACGATATGCATTTTATCGAGAGCAGTGCACAGTCTCAGGAGCTTGCCGAGTCTGTAGATTCCACGGAGGGTGTCTATCTTATACCGGCTTTTAACGGCCTTGGCGCTCCGTATTGGGACAGTGACGCGCGAGGAATTATCTGTGGTCTTTTGAGTACCTCAACAGTGCAGCATGTGGTTCGTGCCGGGCTGGAGGCTATTGCGTATCAAATAAAAGATATTATTACTCCGATGATGCGCGATGCCTGTCTTGAGCTGGAAGAGCTTCGTGTGGACGGAGGGCCGACGAATAATGGTTTTCTAATGCAGTTTACAGCGGATATTCTTGGAACGAGGCTTCTTAAAAATGATGTGGAGGAGTTGTCGGCGCTGGGGGCGGCCTATGCTGGCGGCCTGGCAACGGGCTTCTGGAAAGACCGGGAAGAAATCAGTGGTCTTCGAAGCGCTTCCGACATATATGAACGCAGAATGGATGAGAAAGAGGCGGAAAAACTGTACGCTGGCTGGCGCAAGTATGTGGAAACGCTGATTAAAGGCCATTGACGGGAAGGAAGAAGATCATATGCCAGAGATTTTCGTATTATCTAATGGTGTGGAGATTCCTCAGATTGGCTATGGGACCTGGAAGACACCGGATGGAAAGCAGACATATGAAGGCGTGAGAAATGCATTGCAGGTCGGCTATCGTCATGTTGATACAGCGGCGGTCTATGGGAATGAAGCCAGCGTAGGAAAAGCTATAAAAGATTCTGGCGTTAAAAGAGAGGATGTCTTTGTCACAAGTAAGCACTGGATCGATATGCGTGGCTATGAGAAAACGATAAAAGCGTGCGAAGACTCGCTGCGGAAGCTTGAGACGGATTTTCTCGATTTGTATTTAATTCACTGGCCCTGCGTTGAACGATTCCGTATGGATTGGAAAGAGATCAATGCGGATACGTGGCGAGGATTTGAAAAACTGTATAGGGATGGGAAGGTGCGAGCAATTGGAGTCAGCAATTTTCAGCGTAAACATCTGGAAGCGTTGCGCCCATATGCCCAGATACAGCCGATGGTAGATCAAATAGAATTTCATCCGGGATATCTTCAACTTGACGATGTGCACTATATGCAGGAAAATGGAATCCTTCCTCAGGCGTGGAGCCCGTTGGGTAATGGCGCAGTGCTGCAGGAGACTTTGCTGATTGAGATGGCACAGAAGTATAGAAAAACGGCTGCGCAGATTTGCATTCGTTTCTGCCTGCAGAAGGGAGTGCTCCCTTTGACAAAATCTATGAAGCCGGAACGGATGAAGCAAAGCTTGGATGTGTTTGATTTTACGCTTTTGGATGAGGACATGAAGCAGATAGAGTCAATGCCGTTACTAGCTTTTACAGGACTTTTGCCAGAGAATGCGCCGCACGATATAAAATAAT
>JAJQBC010000145.1 GCA_021203465.1 Lachnospiraceae bacterium
AAAATTTTTTGAAAAATTTTCATTTTCCTCTTGACTTTTTATTTGCAGGCTGTATAATTAATTGTTTAAGCATCTGCTGCATCTCCCAATTAATACCTCCCGCGCACACTACTCTCATATTTTAATCAGCACCCGTAATGAGACATTATCCTTATTTTTTCAGTAGTCCTTTACATCCCAATACCCGTAACGCTTGCCACCTTTTCGCTCAATAGCGCCTTTATTAACCAAACTTTTTATTACACGTTTTACGGTACTTCTGGAAATCTGAAACTCATCTTCTAACTCTGAATATGTTGTTTTCGGTCTGGCAGCAAGAATTCTCCTAATTTTCATTTCCAAAGGTTCATCTAAAGGTTCATTCTGAACCTTTGAACCTTTAGGAATTGAACCATTGGCACCCACATCTGCTCCCCATCCTTCACCACAATGGCGATAAAAGCGAACCGTAAATCCATACTCATCCCCATAATACTCAACCTTGCATCCTGCCTCGTCACAGGCGTCCTGTATACGCTTTAGTCCGGTGGCAAAGCTTTCCATATCCTTAGAATAATATAAGGTGCGCGTGATCAGCGGATTGCGACGGATTGGTTTACGGATTTCCCTGATAAACATTTCCGGCGTCACTCCGTCAGGAAACCTGCCCGGACTGTAAATCTCCATAAAGCTGCGATAAATCGCCACTTCCACGCTCTGACCGGATTCTATCAGGCGATGCGCAAAAGCGTTTATCACTGCTTCTCTGGCGGCATCCACCGGAACTTCCGGAATTTCTTTTCATTCAAGACTTCCATCAAATTCCACGCGCCAGTCCATTGCGTCAATGATATACTGAACGGCCTTATCCGCCAGATCAAGAATAGAGCCGGTAAACCTGCGGATGTCAGTGAATGTGAGCCGTTCATCCAAAGCAAATTTCGCCATCTGAAGCTCATTGATTCCACAATCCACAAACAGCGCCGCACCGGCATTTAACAGCTGTCCATCATCTGACAAACCCAGCTTTGTCATCACCTCCGTCGGTTCTTCATTGTCAAAACTGATTCTCCCAACCTTTCTGGCTTTTTTCAGATAGGATTTAAACACATTCTGGTCAATATCCGCAATGCCATATTTTGATTTCTGACTTTCCCATGAATAACTAACGCTGTCTCTCTTACGCAACATTTCTTCATACACAGGCTGCTCCATCACCAAATCCTCATCCGCGACACGAATACGCGGAATATTATAAGCAAGATACGGCTGCCGCGTTCCGGAGAATTCCACGAGAACGACCGTCCGATCTCCATATCGCTGCTTCTTAATATCCGGATATACTGTCGGCCTCAAATGATTGCCAATCGCCTGGCTAATCGTTCGGAGTGTTGTATCGTTAATCTCCTGTCCGACAACTGTTCCGTTATTCTTTACTCCAAAATATAATTTCCCACTCTGATGCTTATTCAGAATGGCTGCCATGGAGATCACAGCCTCTTTCAGCTCGCCGGTACTTTTCTTAAATTCAATCTGCTCCGTTTCTTCGCCAAGCGAAAATGCTTTTTCTTCCACGCAAATCCCCTCTATATTTCAGATCTTCGTCAAAATCTGCATGTCTAAGACTTCTGTTATAAATAATTTTACCATGCTGAGAAGTAATTTACAATTTGATCTCCCTAAAAGCCGCACTGATTTTACTGCCAAAAGAAACAGGACAGGCTTCTCACCTGTCCCGCTCCTACTGCTCCATCTGCTTCCCCAAAAACACCGCCGCCGTGGCCGCGAGCTTCCGCTCCGTCTCGCTCATCTTGCTTCGCTCGTCCCGCCCCGCGAGGACCACCGCGCCGATCGCGTCCCCCTCGCTGATGATCGGACAGATCGTCTCGGCATAAACGCCCTCGGTCGTTTCCTTCACAAATGGGATAAACTTTTTATCCCCAGCGGCGGCCTGTCGGCTCTCCCTCTCCTGGATCAGCTTTTCCAGTTCGGAACTGATCCGCTTCCCCTGATATTCCTTCTTCGCGCCGCCCGCCACTGCGACGACGCCGTCGCAGTCGGTCACACAGACCATGTGCCCCGTCGTCTGCGCCAGGCACTCCGCGTACTGCTGCGCGAAGACGCCCAGCTCCCCGATCGGGGAATATTTTTTCAGGATGATCTCGCCCTCGCGGTCAGTAAAGATTTCCAGAGGGTCGCCCTCCCTTATTCTCAAGGTGCGCCGGATCTCCTTCGGTACGACGACGCGGCCAATGTCGTCCTATTGTGTCAAGTAAGGGACAAAAATTTTTCCCAATATCATTGACTATTTTCCCATTTTTGAAGCACTGTTTCCAGTTTTGCAAAATCACAACAACGTCTCTTTAAAAGGCTGCTGGCCTTACCGGATTCAATCATTTTATAAAGCTTGTTTGCTTTCTTTGTAATTTCTTCCTGATGACCTTGGCACCAGCTCAACTGCTTTGCAGCCATTTTTTTATAGCGTCTCGACTGCGGACTATCCTTCCCTGTAACCTTGAGGTCCACCGGCGAAATGCAGCTTTCATCAATAGGAATCATATTATTAAAATTCAGCACTCCCAACAGTTTATCTTCGACGATAATTTTAGTGAAATCAACATCATTTTTCATCGACTCGTGTTTATGTTTAGGTGAGCTTAAAGGCACGCAATATTCTTGCATATCGCACACAATTATAATTCCAACAAATGGTCTCTTTTCTTTTTCTATCTGCGGAGATACCGACATCACATTATCATCGACTTTTGACAGATTTCTAATATATTTCATATCAATAAGATATAAATTCAAACGCCTTTGCTTCATATGATTCCCTTCGTAAAAAGAGGCCGCGCTTTTTACACGCAGCCTCAAATCGTTTCCACTTACGGTAGGACTCACCGCTCTTATAGGTTCCACTCACAGTAGGACTCACTGCTCTTATAGGTTCCACTCACAGTAGGACTCACTGCTTTTTACAGGAGCATTACCCCTATACGATAAGACGAATCTTACCTCTGACTATTTTATACAGGTTTTCGAACACTATGTCAAGAACAATTTCCCTGTCAAAACGGATTTGCGCTAAAAAACAGGACAGGCTTCTCACCTGTCCTGCTCCTACTGCTCCATCTGTTTCCCCAGAAACACCGCCGCCGTGGCCGCGAGTTTCTGCTCCGTCTCGCTCATCGCGTCCCGCGAGGACCACCGCGCCGATCGCGTCCCCCTCGCTAATGATCGGACAGATCGTCTCGGCATAGACGCCCTCAGCCGTTTCCTTCACAAATGGAATAAATTTTTTTCTCCGGCGGCGGCCTGCCGGCTCTCCCGCTCCTGAATCAGCTTCTCCAGCTCGGAACTGATCCGCTTTCCCTGATATTCCTTCTTCGCTCCGCCCGCTGCCGCGACGACGCCGTCGCGGTCGGTCACGAAGACCATGTGCCCTGTCGTCTGCGCTAGGCACTCCGCGTACTGCTGCGCGAAGACGTCCAGCTCCCCGATCGGGGAATATTTTTTCAGGATGATCTCGCCCTCACGGTCGGTAAAAATTTCCAGAGGGTCGCCCTCTCTTATTCTCAAGGTGCGCCGGATCTCCTTCGGCACGACGACACGGCCAAGGTCGTCCGATTGTGTCAAGTAAGGGACAAATATTTTTTCACTTTTTCCAAATACGGTATCTTCACCTACAATTATGGCGTTTTTGTAAATATAAACTGTCCCCCTGATAGCAAAATCACAGCCCCGCTTCTAGGAGCTGTGTCTCTTAATCTTCCTGACCAACGTCCCAATATCGCCCTGATCTTTTTGCTTAGGGACACATCCCATCAGAACAGATGACCCCTGCAGATTTGTTAATCCACTTGATGGCAGCCAAGAATGAGGCAGGCAACGATTTATATCGCTACCAGTCCGACCCATTCCTCCACCTGTTTCTCGGACACCTTCAGGGAGTTTGCAATAATTTTTACAGAAACGCCCTGCTGGAAAAGATTCTTTGCAGTTTCTTTGGCAGTTTCTTTGACAGCCTCCCTTTTTTCATCCGCCACATACGTTTTCAAAATATAATCATCGTCAAACAGTGTCATCATAATGTCCACAACCTCCTTTTCTCTGAACTTTAGATACTCCGCTAAAACATTTTTATCTTTGCATATCCGGATTGTTTCCAATACCGCTTTTCTCGTCCTGCCATGAATTTTAATCTGCTCATTGTATACTTTTGTAAAAGTGACATACTGGCTGATGATGTCTCCATCTTCTCCACCATAAAGGATCTTCACTTTGATTTCAACAGCACCCTGGTCACCACCAAAAAATTCATCCACAAAGGACAAGAATTCGGGCCGTTTCTGCCGATCTCCAGTATAAATAAATGTCTCCTTATCCTCCGGATGTAAAGCCTAATAGAGCTGAAGCAGATATTTAGGAATCCCGAACAGATTGGTAAATACACTGTCTTTGGCCGTACGTTTCGCAATAATTGGTTCTCTGGCCCCATCTACAGGAAGATCATTCTCATATTCCATTGTATGCTGATACCTCCGAACCGTTTTCTTTTATCTAAGCACAAAAGCAAATACCGAACAAGAAGGAAGCAAAATATCACTCTTGGAAATTTTATTGCAGTCTCCTGACTGCCAAAAGATATGATAGAATCTGGCAGGCCTCCTGATGGAGCCGGGACGGGACAGACAACCCGTTCCGACTCCATCAGGAGAATTTTGCCCAGGCGCTCGACATCACAGCCACATACGAGATCTTGTCAGCACCGCGGTCTATGACGGCGGAAGCGAGGACATGGCTTTCAACGTTGGCGGAGAACGTAATATTCACGCCATCTCAAGAAAATCATTTGAAAAAACTGCCAAAGAAGTCGGGCTTGGCGCCAAAATGGCCATGAACCACTTCGACGTCATGGTTTCCGGCTTTGAAAAAGCGCTCATTTCCCAAATGCCGCGCAAATCATTTTCATCCGCTCACACTGCCAGACATGGAACGGACAGCAATTATGGCAGTGCCTGCGGTAAACGCAGACACCTTCAGTTTCTTTGAACGTGTACCCTGCTATTACGGCCTTTTTATCTGATCCCACGCCAGCTCTTTACATTTTCTTCCCACATATAGCTGTATTTGTCTATAATGTCCTTTACCTCCAAAGGCTTGCGCCCCAGCAGTTTTTCGACATCATGGGAAATCACTCCCATCTGGCCGTTCGCGATCCCGCCCTCGTTTGTCACCATATCATTGCTGCACCAGAGCACCGGCGCCGTCGATTTGTAGCCTTCCGTTCCCCTGGATATTCCCAGATTGTCCAGATACGCATAAAATTCCTCATCATTCATAGAGACGAATTTGTAGGGCTTCCCTGACCGCTCCGCGACCATGGCACAGATTTCTCTCTGGTTGATCGGATGCTCCGACGTGAGATCATAATCCGTGTTGTCCGTCCCCTTCCCGAGCAGGAGGGCTGCGGCACAGGCGGCGCTGTCATCTTTTGCAATCGGGGTGAATCTTCCCTCTTTTGCGTTGGTGCCCCATACAAAATCACTCAAGTTTGCCAGCATGACTGAGTTGGTGAGGTAATTCTCCATATAGAGATTATTCCGCATAACATTGTAGGTAAAGCCCAGGCGGCAGGACATCTCTTTCAGGTACGCCTCCGTCGCTGTGTGATCCGGCAGTACATACTGATGATAATCCGGGCGGTTCGCGCCAAAGAAGGAAGTATAAACGATATGCTTCACCCCTGCCGCCACACAGGCGTCGAATACGTTCTTATGCTGCACGACGCGCTCCGGCCCGTTCAGGATCGAGGACACCACATAAATCCTTTCGCCTCCCCGGAAAGCTTCTGTCATTTCAGAGACATTATCATAGTTTGCCTGCCTGATTGTCACACCTGCAGTCTCCCAGGTTTTTTTCTTTTCCGCGGAAAGACGCTCCATATTCGGGCAGGTAAAAATGAGATCCTGTGCAGAAACTTCTTTCAGCATGTTGGCAGCGACACGCCCGCCAAGCTGTCCATCACATCCGGTAACAATATACTTCATAAATTTTTATCCCCTTTCATTATTATAATTTCGAAAATTGCAAGTGCAAGTTGAACACATCCGCGAAAAGCTTCAATAGA
>JAJQBC010000127.1 GCA_021203465.1 Lachnospiraceae bacterium
TTTTTTCAGTAAGTCCTCCTCATTATACTTATCAAGTAAATCATGTTTTTCTTCGCATGTTTTTCTTCCAAAAAACTGTCGGAAATTCTCTCCACAAGCCGAAACATTTCAGGCGAAGAAAAATTTATACGAATTTTCATAAACAGCCGTTTGACTGTGTCATTAAAACTTTTCGTATCTAATATTTCGTATGACTTGTGTAATTGATTAAGTATTTCTCTCTCTTCATCCAATGAAATGATCATTTGAGGCTGATTCTTTTTTTCATCTTCCCAATAGATAATTCGATCCGTACCTCTCACTAATCTACTACCTATAGCATAATACGCCTCTTGACCTGAAATTTTCCACTGATGTATATGAGTATATTCGCCTCCCACCCCCATGGTTATATGATAGCCCTTAAATAAGTCCGCTACATTTCTAACACGACTAAAATATTCTATAATATTGTTGTCTATTATTAAAGCCTTATCACTCGTATAATGTATTCCAATCCTGATATTACCATAATCCTTATCGATAAGAACGTATTCACAGTCAGCTTCAAACATTTGTCTAAAAACATTTTCCAGTTTATTTTGCATGGAATCTATATTCTCTGAGAAATCCAATTCATCTCCTGAAATATCTGATCTGATATATAACATTCGAAATATTCCATCCACAAAATGTAAACCAAACTCCCTATCTATACTGTTTAAATCTACATCTTCTTCCAATTCTCCAATAATCCGATTCAAGAAAAATCGTTTTATTCTTTCCTCACCATGCTGCTTCAATGCCAATTCGTGATAATCTTTTTGTTCCTCCTCTATAATTTGAAAAGATAATTTTTTTAAAACCATATTCAACTCATTATTATCTATTGGTTTCAAAATATAATCTTCTACATCATACTTTAAGGCATTATGAGCATATTCAAACTGGCGATACCCGCTTACAATAATAAAATGACAAGCAATATTTTCTCGGCGGATCCTACCAATAAGTTCAATTCCATCCATTTTGGGCATACAAATATCCGTTACAACGATATCCGGTCTTTTTTCTAGTATAGCAGAATATAATGATTCACCATCATAGGCACAACCTATAAATTTTAAATTAAGATCTTCCCATAATATAATCTTTTATAATAATATACAAATCAATTCTTCATCATCTGCAATTAAAACTGTAATTTTACGCAATATTTCCACCTAATTATAAACAGAAATCATTCATGCCAAAACATTATCATAGCACTCCTTATCAAACTGCCCATCAACAACTTATATTCACATACTCACCAGACAGACACCAAAAATATACAGAACGTGTCATTTCATAAAAAAGCCATAATTTATTTCTCTTTGTCGCTGTACTCACTGATGATATCGTCCACCGCCCTGTCGACCTCGGGGTCAGCGTTTTTCCCGGTAAAACGGTTCACCAGATCCGGCACCATGTCGAGCACTTTCGTCACGGCATCCTGATTCTTCACATTCACAAGGCGGATGCTACCGTCCTTGATGACGAGCACCGCGCTCGGGGAAATCTTGCCCCCGAGGCCGCCCGCGCCGTTGTTTTTGCTGTCGCTCGAGCTCGCCCCGGCGCCCACGCCGAAGGAGACATCCACCAGCGGAAGAAGGATCGTGTCACCCACCGTGATCGCGTCGCCCACCACCGTCTTGGTGGAAATAAACTGGTCCATCCCCTTGAAAAGGGACGCGACCGTCGAATCGAAACCGTTACTGTTTTTTTCGCTCATAAGATCCTCCTATCTCTCTTTCCAGCGTCCGTACATATACCGCACGTCCCGGTTACGCCAGATCCGCAGCGCCGCGAAGAGCAGCACATACAGCTGCATATGTCCGCGAATTTCCAGATTTCCTTCTAATATCTTCCGCTCAAAGTCCGGTGTAAAATCCATCTTCCCCGGATACCAGGGGCTGAGTATGGACAATGCCCCCATGCACAGGCCCGTCATCGACGGATCGTCAAAGCCGAAGTGCAGCGCGCCCTCCACGCGGCGCGGCCGGTATCGCTTCCACAGGTGCTTCAACTCCTTTAGCAGGAATGCTCTTGCCCGGACGAATTCATCCATCCTCCAGAAGCTGAGCAGCTCATCCTTTTTGTGCAGGAGATTCTGCAGGCTTTCCCCGATGTGCCGGAGCTTATCGCAAAGCCCACGGATGATGCCCGTAATTTTTCGGAATATCCCGCGGATTCTTTCACCAAGGGGAACGCGGAGCTTCTTCTCTTTGTGTTTTGTCTCATCCGGTGGGTACTGTGGAAAATCACTCGGCACTTCTGTTTTGGGATTCTGCACCTCTTGGTGTTTCTGTGCACTCTCCTGCTGGGATTTTGAAGACTCGTTTTGAAAACTTTTCTCAAAGTCGTTCCATGAAAGCGCCTCTCCAGCTCTCTCGGAACAACTTACGGTCCGTTCACATTCTTGATGCCTGACCTTGTCCGAAACCTCGTCCGAACTATCATATGGCGGCCTGTCCGCGCTTTCCTCACGAGAAGCTTCCCTCACGCCCTCGCCCGAGCGATCCTTCTGAACTGTTTCTATGCTCTTCTCTCCAGTCCTCACCTGTACAGCCTCATCTGGAGAGCCCGCCCGGGTAGTTTCCACTCTTTCCGCGCCAGATATCTTATCCGCTTCTTCCTTCGCCCGCTTCGACTTCTTCTTTTCTTTCTTCTTTCGGTGATCCGGCGGTTTCTCTTCCTTCTCCGCGAACGGCCTCAGTACCGTAAATCCGAGAATCCATACCTGCAAATCCTGAAACAGGCCGCCATCCTCGCCCGGATACAGCAGCCGATAGCGAACGGATACGAAGTGCAGCAGCCAGCCGACCCGCGCATTGACTTCCGCTCTATCCTGCTTATCCAGCCGCAGGCGGTAAGTCACCGGCGCGAACAGCAGCGCGCAGAGAATCAGCAGAATCAGCGCCAGTATACTCAGTATCAGGATTCCCAATATCTTTAAAATTAACAAAAGTCATCCTCCTGAAAATACGACGCTGGATCGAAGCCGCCGGTCTCCTGATAGAGTTCAAACACGATGCGCTCCGCCAGACGGTAAGCCTCCTGCTGTCCGATCGCGACACCCACGATATCGAGCCGCTGCACCTCGGCAAACAGGGGCTGCGCGAGCATGATATCGTGAAGGATATCCAGCAGATTCCCCGGCGTACTGGCCAGTGTGAGGTAGTACACCCCGGGCTGACGCCTGCCCTCCTCCGCCTTTCTGCGTATCTTCTCGATATTACAGGCCGCGTTCGGCCCCAGATAAAGCCGTTTATACCATCTCATCCTACGGCCTCCCTATAATAAAAGGGACTGCGCTTGCTCGCAGCCTCCTCCTACGCGCGGTTCTTCCAGAGGTTGTTCCGTTTCATCTCTGTATACTCGCCGTATGCTTTTTCCAGAATTTGCTTCTCATTCGGAAACTTCAACAAATGATACGCCTCATGATATTTGTAATATCCGGAATCTAAAAAATATTCTTCACGCTGTGGTTTGCTGTAGTAGCTGTCCGCCATCATCAGATACCAGTGGACATCCTTCTCGATCACATCCTCCGGCACCGTGAAGGTGTACTGGCTCTTGCCGACGTACTTGATGATCCGCGCGTCGACGCCGGTCTCCTCCCGCACCTCGCGGGCCGCCGTCTGGGGATACTCCTCCCCCGGCTCTACAGTCCCTTTGGGCAACACCCAGCCCTCGTATTTATTCCTGTAATTTTTATACAAGAGCAGTATCTTGCCCCGAAATATTACCACACCGCCACAGCTCACTGCCTCGATCACTGCAATTCCTCCTGTCGTCTGGTGTGTCTCTTAAGAATGAATACAGCATACCATTTTTTCAGATACTTGACAAGATGAAACTTGCGGCTATGTGTAGGCAACAGCTCTCCGCCGCCCTCATACGTTTCAACGGATGAACCTCCCGTCCGCTGCCCCCTGCGTATTGGAGAGCATACATAATCCCCGCGTAAAATGGGCAGACTGGAACTGAATTTATTATGAATGGAGGTATTCCATGAATCGACATTACCAGGAACGCATGCAGAAGAAGCTGGATCAGCTGAAGGCCGCAAAGCAGCCGGAGCCCATCCGCAGCGACGGCGCGGGCGCACTGGACTTAGGTCCGCGGGATCTCGCGCGCGATCTGGAGAACCCGGATCTCATCGTCCCACCTGCGACCGACCACGGGCTGCTCCCCAATCTGCACTTTTCCTTCTCGGACACGCATATGAAGATCGAGCCGGGTGGCTGGTCACGGGAAATCACGAAGCGGGAGCTGCCCGTCTCGGACACCTTCGCCATCGTGGATATGAACCTCTCCCCCGGCATGCGGGAAATGCACTCGCACCAGCAGTCGGAGTTCGGCTTTGTGCTGGTGGGTGGCGCACGTGTCACAGCCGTGGACGAGATGGGGCGGAATTTTATCGCGGACTGTAAGCCGGGCGAGGGCTGGATTTTCCCGAAAAACATCCCCCACTCCATCCAGGGACTGCATGAGGGCTGCGAATTTCTGATGCTCTTCGACAAGGGCGAGTATTCCGAAGACAACACCTTCTCCATCAGCGAGCTGTTCGCACATATTCCGAGGGACGTGCTCTCCGCCAATTTCGGCTGCCCGGAATCCACGTTTGATGAGATTCCACCAAAGGAGGTCTATATCACTGACGGCGGCGATCCCGGTCCCATCGAATCGCAGACCATCAAGTCTCCCTACGGCGCTGTCCCCCACACCTACAAGCATGAGCTGATCCATGTGGAGCCCATTCTCGGCGAAGGCGGCTCCATCCGCATTCTGGACAGCCGCAACTTTCCCGCCTGCAGGAGCGTGGCCTGCGCGCTGGTCGAGGTGGAGCCCGGCGCGATGCGCGAGATCCACTGGCACACCAACAATGACGAGTTTCAGTATTATATCCGCGGTGAGGCCCGCATGACCGTCTTCATGCCCGGCCCCAAGGCGCGCACCTTCAACTACCGGGCGGGCGATGTCGGCTATGTCCCCGTCGGCGGTTTCCACTACGTGCAGAACACCGGCAAGGATAAACTGGTATTTCTGGAATTTTTCAAGAGCGACCACTTCTCCGACATGTCGCTAGCGCAGTGGATGGCGAATACGCCGTCGGAGGTCATCAAAACTGTCCTGAATCTGCCGGAGGAATTTATCCGGAATCTGAAGCAGGAACGCTGCCCGGTGGTAAAGTACCCTGGATATGAGTTTCCTTACGCGGAGGGAACGCCGCAGAATATACGGTATTTTAAGAATTTTGATTTTAAGAAAAAAGAAAATACGAGCAGCTGAGAAATATTCGGGGATTGCCGTATTTACCGGCAATCCCCAAATTATACCGCATTATCTCAACAGAAATATTTATAATTCAGCATATTCCCTCTCAGAAACTTCGTTTTCTTTGCTCTCCTTGTCCAGCAGCTGATATGCGATCATCAATTGAAGACGTGTTTCATAGTTTTGAAGATCAACTCCCATAATTTTCTGAATTTTGTTTAATTGGTACAGAAATGTTGCTCTCTGCATATGGATTTTTCGTATCGTATTGGCAATGCTCATATTATTCTCCAGAAAAATCCTTAATGTCACGTCGTAATCTCTGCCCTTTTCTCGGCAGTATTCACGGAGCTTTAATAGTCCAATGGGGCAGAGCGCTTCAGCATCCAACTCCTGCATGCATTGCTCAGCCACATAGGATAACATATAATGTTCAAAACGATATGACCACAGTGTACTATCATATCTACTTCCCAGATCAAGAGCTATCGAAGCCTGATTAAAATAATAGGGAAGCCTTGCGAGATCCTGAAATTCAATGCTGATACCTGCTCGCAACATAAATTCTCTCAGCTGTTCTGCCACCGTAATCGTTGCACTGTTCCTGTTCTTACCGGCAATTCTCAAATTTACGATATAAAAAATATAATTGGTCGATTGTAAAATGAAGTTGAACACCTAAAAAATCCATAGCGATTGAA
>JAJQBC010000146.1 GCA_021203465.1 Lachnospiraceae bacterium
ACAAGAACCTGCGCCACCTCGTCAACACCGGCCTGATTGATGAACAGCTGGGAACCAACCGCGTCAGAGTCCAGCGTCACAACCGTGATACCGGCATCTTTTGCAGTCTCGATCGTAGATTCAAGAGCTTCCGAATCATTCGCCGCAATCGCAATCGCATCTACGCCCTGCGCGATCAGGTTATTGATAACCGTGATCTGTGCCTCCGCAGAAGTATCCTCAGGATACTGAATGATGCACTCGACTCCCAGTTCCTCGCAAGCCTCTTCAAATCCGGAAGCCTCCTTCTCATTGTAAGGGTTTCCGGAAGACTTGGGAACAATCGCAAAGGTAAGCCCGCTGGATTCTGTGGTTTCTTCTGCGGCCTCAGTCTCCTCTTCCTCTTCCTCTGTCTCGGTTTCCTCTTCCATCTCCGTGGTGTCGGTTGTTGTCGACGAGCTGGAGGAGCTGCCGCACGCGGTCAGACCTGCAACCATGGTGGTCGCCAACAGGATTGCGAGAATTTTCTTCATGTTTCTCATTTCTTTCCTTCCTTTCTTTTTGATAAATTTATATTTACACAATATGCGTAGATATACTGTCTCAGTTTTCTGATGCCGTAGAATCAACTTCTTTTTTCCCCGGTAATTTGAATTTCAGATTCGGCGCCATGACGACAAAAATCAAAAGTGTACCTATAATAATACTGATCGTCTGACTGTTCACGTTGATGAGTCCCAGGCCATAGCGCAGCAAACCGATGATAAAGATTGCAATCAGCGCGCCCGGGAAGGTACCCTTGCCGCCCATACTGGAGATTCCGCCCAGCACGCACATGGAGATGGCTTCCAGCTCGTAGCCGTCCGCAATATCATTTTTGATCGAGCCTACCCAGGAACTGTAGAAAACTCCAGACATTCCACAGATAAATCCCATCAATGTAAAAACGATAAACCTGATACGCTGCACTCTGATACCGGCATATTCTGCAGCCACCTTATTGGCGCCAATCGCGAACATGTGCCGTCCAAAGGTCGTCTTGTGCATCACCAGACCGAATACAATCGCCAATATCACAAAGAGAATGAACAGGTAAGGAACCGGACCGATACGGCCATCATAAATATTCGCAAACCATTTTACATTTCTCATTCCCTTGGTGGAGGTATCTCCCAGTATGCGCTCCGACAGCCCACGGAAAAGCGTCATCGTTGCCAATGTGACAATCATCGGCGCAAGCTCTGTAAATTTCGTCAGTACCAGACCATTGAAAGCTCCGCAGGCAAACCCCACCAGCAGGCAGGCGATTATCGCAAGAACGATCGAACCAGTGCCGTTGTAGGTGATGCCCAGTATCGTGGCGGAAAGACACACGACAGAGCCGACGGAAAGGTCAATATCTCCAAGAAGCAGGATGTAGGCCATTGGAAATGCGATAAATCCCTTCACCAGAAAACTGTTAATATTGGTAAACAGGTTGTAAAGATTCAGGTAATTGCTTGACAGACAAATATTCATAATATTTACTGCCAGCAGAATCACGATCAACAGCGCCTCCCAGCAAAAGAGCAGCTCCTTTGCTGTTTTCTGCTTCGTATAACCTATGGTTCTTCCGGATTTCGTAGCCATCAGATCACTCTCCCTTCCAGGTTCCTGCGGTCGATACCGCGCTGCACCAGAACATTAATCACTACAGCGAGCAGAATGATGGCGCCTTTCAGAGCCTGCTGCCAGAATGCATCGATTCCAATCAGCGTCAGTGATTTACCGATGACGGCCATCATAATCGCCCCGAGCAGAACTCCTACCGCACTGCCCTGCCCGCCATTCAGGCTGACTCCGCCGATGACGCAGGCCGCTATCACGTCCATCTCCGTTCCCGTGGCCATATCGTTCTGCGCGGAAGCGTAGTATCCGGTATACATGGAACCGCACAGACCTGCAATCGCTCCGCAGATCGCGTAAACCAGGATTTTGATCCGATCAATCTTGATGCCGGAAATTTCCGCGGCCTCCGCATTGGAACCGACCGCATAGATCTGCCTTCCGAACATCGTCCATTTCAGGAAGACGAAGAAAACAACAAATATAACAATGGTAATGCAGACCAGATGATTGATGCCGAGGAAAGAACCCTGCGCAAAATCTTTAAAATCCTGCAGCATATATGCCGTGCCGACCCAGGTACTCCCCGAGATCAGATAGGTCATTCCTCTGTATATGTACTGAAAACCAAGCGTCGCGATGATCGGTATAACCTTTCCTTTCGCAATCACCAGACCGATCAGCGCTCCTAATGCAAAGCCTAACACCGTCGTGAACAGATACACACTCAGACAATTCGGCAAGATTCCGTTCTTCATCAGCAGGCTGCCCGCCATCCCGCAGAATGCAAGCGTCGCGCCAACCGAAATATCAATACCGCCGATCAGCAGAACGATCATCATGCCAAAGGAGAGAACCATCGTGTAGGCATAATTTTTCAAAATCGAATTGATGACGCTCACTGTCAGGAAGCTGCTGTTTCGGAACTGTACAATTGCACAAAGGATAATCAGAACAATCAGCAGGCTGATTTCCCTCTGGCGAAGAATCTCGCTTAATTTCCCTTTCGACTGATTCACTGCACCGCACTCCTTTCTGCACTCTTTTTCGTCATAGCCAGTTCAAGGATCTTTTCCTGCGTTGTCTCATTCCGACCCAGCTCTCCGGTGACACGGCCTTCGCACATGACGACAATCCGATCGCACATACCCAGTATCTCCGGCATTTCCGAGGAGATCATGATGATGGCATAGCCCTTGCTTGCCAATTCTCCCATAATCTCATAAATCGCTGCTTTTGCGCCGACATCAACGCCCTTTGTCGGCTCGTCCAGAATCAGTACCTGATAATCAGAATTCAAGGCCTTGGCAACCACAACCTTCTGCTGATTACCGCCGGACAGTGAACTTGCCTTGTCGAAGATCGTGACGGCTTTCGTATCGACTTCCTCCGCGACATCATGAGCCGCTTTGTTCTCCTCCTTTTCGTCAATGAAAACACCTTTCACATAGCGCCTGATCTCCGGCAGCGTGATATTGCGGCCAATACCCCAGTCAAGAATCAGTCCCTGCGTCTGACGATCCTCCGGCAAAAGGCCAATACCCAGACTCTGCGCATCCGACGCATTTTTTATCGTGACTTCTTTCCCATGTACGAATATCTTGCCGGAACTCAGTTTTTCAATCCCGCAAATTGTCTGAATAACCTCTGTCCTTCGCGCGCCCACAAGACCGGTCAGACCCAGTATCTCACCTTTCCGGACTGAGAAGGATACATCTTTGAAGTAGCCGGTACGTCCCAGCTTTTCTACGCGCAGAACCTCCTCTCCGATCTCAACATCAGGTTTCGGATACAGATCCGTAATCTCACGCCCAACCATCGCCTTAATTAAATCCGCGTTGGTAATCTTGTCAACGTCGTAGGTTCCAATATACTTCGCATCACGAAACACGGTGACGCGGGTGGCCAGCGCGTACATGTCCTCGAAACGATGGCTGATAAAGATAATCGAAACGCCTTCATCACGCAGTTTTCTGGCAATGCGATACAATTCCTCAGATTCCCGCTTCGTCAGAGAGGCCGTTGGCTCATCCATGATGAGGATATGCGCATCCATGGAAAGCGCCTTCGCTATCTCAACCATCTGCTGCTGCGCCACAGAAAGAGTTCCCATCTGCCTTCTGGAATTGAAATCTGCATTGAGCTCCTTCAGCAGCTTATCCGCCTCATCGTACATCTGTTTCCACTGCACAAAGCCCATGCGAATCTTCTGATGGCCCATGAAGATATTTTCAGCCACCGTCAGGTGCGGATACGCCGTGACATGCTGATAGATGGCGGCAATGCCCGCTTTCTGCGCCTCACGCGTGTTTTTGAAACGGACAGGCTTTTCGTTGAGATACATCTCGCCCTCCTCGGCCTGATGCACACCGGTGATCACTTTAATGAATGTAGATTTACCGGCTCCGTTTTCCCCCATCAGCGCATGAATCTCCCCTGGCCTCAGATCGAATTCCACCTTGTCCAGTGCTTTGACCCCCGGGAAAATCTTTGTAATATCCTTGAGTCTCAGTATCGTGTCAGCCATACACCCCTCTTCCTTCCTTTCCTTTATATTTTCAGAACATTGTATTTACTTGCCTTATCTGCTATCCAAAACTCTTTCTGTCTTTCAGTGTAAATAATTCCAAATTAGCAAAATATTCCAGCACAGTTTTTTGCCAAAACACCCATAATTAAGGAGCCCCCTAAAATCTGGCATTATTATAATATATGCAAAATGATTTAACAGCGAACTATCTTGACTAATATACTATACTTTCTTGACATCAATATCATAAGCTTCTGTCTGCATCAGCAATGTATACATGCTCTTATCTTACTAAATGATAAAATTTTTTCCTTCCCTCCTCCAACTGTAAATTTTTTTGAAATCATGGAAAATCTATGGTTTTTTGCACAAAAAAAAGAGCGTCTCCGCTCTTTTTCCGGGGATATCAGAAATATGTTTCCCACTCCTCGATGTTCTCCGCGTCAAATCGTGTCAGCGACGCCGCGATGACCTCCGTGCCTCCGTATTCATTTTCCTGTATCTCTATGGTTCCCATGTCTCCGGTCTCAAAGGTTTCCCCCGCCGCGCCGGTGATCGTCCCCTCCTTCAGAGCCAGAGAGACGCAGGCGCTCATTCTGCCCAGGTCGACCGGATTCCAGAGATAGAAATAAGGACACACCGCCTCTTCGCCTCTCACGTAAGCGCTCATGGAGGAGGGAAGGCCAAGGCCGGTCGCCTTCACATCTGTCTCCTCCCGCTCGGCCAGCACCTCCGCCGCAGCCGCCAGCCCCATCGTCGTGGGCGCGCAGATAACCTTCAAATCCGGATAGTTCTCGAGGAGTTCTTCCGTCTTCTCCTTCGAAGCCTCCGTCTCATCGTTGCCGTATACAATATCCACGAGACGCAGATCCTGATACCTCTCCTCCTCCATGACGGAACGCATCGCCCGTATCCACGCATTCTGGTTCGTCGCCTGACTGCTGGCCGAGAGGATCGCCCACTGGCCGGAGCCTCCCGTGATATCATAGACGGCCTCTATCAGCGTCCGCGCGATCTCCTCCGCGGAGGCCTGATTCACAAAGACCTGCCTGACGTCCGCACTCACATCCGAATCCACCGTCGAGATGCAGATCCCCTGCTCCATCGCGTCCGTCAGCACCGAGCTGAGGGCGTCCTCATCGTTCGCCGCCACCGTGATGGAATCCATGCCCTGCATGAGCAGATCCTGCAGAATCTCGATCTGCGCCTCCGCCGTCGCTTCCTCCGGGTTGTAGATCAGACAGTTTCCCCCGCTGCTCTCGATCACCTCCTGAAAGCCCTGCGCCATCCGTTCATTGTAAGCATTTCCCTCAGACTTGGTCACAAACGCGTAGGTTCCGGAATACTCCTCCACCGTCTCGCTTATCTCCCCAGCGCCGGAACAGCCCGTAAGCAGCACCGCAATAAGCCCCAGCGCTATTATTCTGCTCTTCATACCTTCCTCCTGCTTTCGTCTCAGTATAACATTTTTCCCTGCTTCCCACAACCACGCATTTTTCATTGACTTTACTTTTCTGATTGTCTAAAATGAAGGAAAAGGAGGGGATGCGCCGCATGAAGCTGTTACTGATCGACGACGAGGTGATCACAAGGAAAGGCCTTCTGGGCAGCATTGACTGGAAAGCCCTGCAGATCCACCAGATCCTCGAAGCGGAGGACGGACTGCAGGGACTCGCGCTTGCAAGGAAGCATTCCCCGGAGATTGTGATGACCGATATCCGCATGCCGCGTATGGACGGCATCTCTTTCGCGGACAGGCTGCGGGCATTTCTTCCGAATACCAGCATCATTTTCATGAGCGGTTATTCCGACAAGGACTATCTGCGCGCGGCGATCCGCCTCAAGGCGGTGAGCTATGTAGAGAAGCCCATCAATAATGATGAGGTCGTCCGTGCCGTCACGGAGGCGGTTCGCTTTCACGAGATGATGGAACGCAACCAGTATTCCGAGTATCTTCGTCACCAGGAGAAAGCCTCCCAGCTCACATTGGCGCTGACCCGGCCTCTGGGTTCAAATCAGGAGGATGTCATGGAGCTCGTGCGGGAGCTGGGGTTTCCCTTCAGCGCCGGGACCTGCTTCTGTGTTTTTCTGCTCTCGACACTCCCCGCCTTCGGCAGCATCGAGGATGAGGATCTGAGTCCGGCTCTCCGGCAGCTGCAAAGGCTCTGCCGGGGAAGAGGTTGCGACTGTATCTGCGCGCTGAAATACGACTCTACCGTCGTCATCTGCCTGTTCGGAGACGCGATGCAGGACAGGAGCTTCGTCGCGAGACTCGCGGAAAATCTCCGGGAACAGCTCACGCCTCACTGCTCCCTCTTTCTGGCGACAGGTCCTTCCGTCGTCGGCGTCAGCCGCATCTATGATTCCTACAATCAAGCCGCCGTTCTGATGCAGGGCAGCTTTTTCTGCGATTACAACAGTATCCTGACAGAACAGGACGCTTCCGCGGCGGACGGCGCTCGCATCGAGCAGGAGTATACGCGCTTCGCCGAGCTGATCTCCCGCAAAGACAGCGAGGGCGCCGCGCAGATCGCCGACTCCCTCTTCGCATACCTTCGTCAGTCCCGCTCACTCCTCGCCAGCGCAGTCAAGGATCTCTATTTCAAGCTTTTTATTTCCATGGAAGACGCCTACCGCGTCCAGCTGATTTCCTGTCAGGAAAGCCCCGCGCCGGTCTGGGACCGTATTCTTTCCTGCAATACCTTAACAGAACTGCACGAGATGCTGATGGCCGAGCTTTCGCAGCTGAGCGCAGCCGCGGCGAACTCCTTGCAGGAGAGCGGCCCGGTCGGCCTGATGAAGGAATGCATTTTCAAGAACTACGCAGACTCCGGTCTCTCTGTCAAGGGCATCAGCGAATACGCCTGCCTCTCTGTCGCCTACGCCTGCACCGTCTTCAAGTCTGAGACCGGCAAGACGCTGAACCAGTATCTGACCGAGTACCGCATGGAGAAGGCACGGCAGCTTCTGCAGGATCCCCGTATCCGCGTCGCCGATATCTCCGCGCGCATCGGTTATCTGGACAGCGGATACTTCAGCAAAAGCTTTAAAAAGGTGACCGGCCTCACCCCGACCGACTACAGGGAGAAGCTCATGGCATGAAGCGATTGATTTTACATATCCGGGATAAATATCTATATGACATACGGCTTCAGTACAAGCTGCTGATTTCCCACGGACTGCTGATTTTCCTTCCCACGATCGTGCTGTCCTTTTTTGTGTACAATAATTTCTACGATTCCATCGTATCGGATACCATCCTCGAGGAACAGTCCCTCGCAGGGCAGACCGCGGCTTCCATCGAAGAGACGCTCTCCTTAGTGATACTTGCCGCCGAGTCCCTGGAGGAAAGCAGCGCGGCAGCCTGGCTGTTTCCCGAATACTCCTATCAGTTGAGCGAGGAAATGACGCAGCGGCAGATCAACGCGCTGATCGAACAGGCAGAAGAGCTTCAGGAAAGCAGGCTGATCACCGACATCCGCTTCTATGTGAATGATTCACTCTCCTTTCTGACCGACTGTGATACGCAGTCTTTGCTTTTTTCCTCTCTCTCAGAGGTGACCGGCACCTACTGGTACGGTATTTTCAGCTCCAGCAATTTTTCCACGCTTCTGTGTCCCGGTCTCTATCTGTCCGTCACCGAGGAGACGACGCGCGGGGATCTCGCCTATATCACGCAGGTCTATTCCGGCATGGAGGGCGAAGTCTATCTGGCTGTCTATTTCTCGCAGGATGAACTCGCCTCGATCTTAAGCGCAAACGCGACCACGGACAACAGCGCTTACTATATCTTAAATGAGCGCGACGTCGTCGTCTCCACCTCCGACGCCTCTCTTTCCGGCGCTTACTACATGTCCAATGACGCTTTGAGCGAACTCGTCGGAGGCGTCAACATCTATACGACGCGCGCCTACTTAAGCGACAATATCTACGTGGGATATTACTCCATCCCCGACACGGACTGGCACCTGGTCTCGATCCTGTCCTCTACCAGCCTGGTGCAGAAGGGACGAAATCTGGTCATCCAGTTTATCGCCCTGTACATCGCGTTCTTCCTGCTTGCCTTTGCCTTCTCCGTCTTTCTCTCCCGCTCGATCTCTCTTCGGATCACGGCTCTTGGTGAAAAGATGCACAGCATCCACAATGACCGCCCGGAGCGCTTCGAATCAGCCAGACCTGCGCAGGACGAGATCGGGGATCTGGTCGAGACCTACAACTATATGTCCGATGAAATCAACCAGCTGCTAGACGAGCAGATGGAAAACGCGGAGGCTCTGAAGTTAAAAGAATTCAACGCCCTGCAGTCACAGATCAACCCGCATTTTCTGTACAATACGCTGGATATGATCAACTGGCTCGCCCAGATCGGCAAGCGCAAAGAAGTGACACAGGCCGTTCAGGCGCTCTCCCGCTTCTACAAGCTGACCTTAAGCCGGAAGGATATACGCGGAAGCGTCGCAGAGGAGCTGGAGCATGTCTCCCTCTACGTGCAGCTCCAGAATATGCGCTATGAAGACCGGATCGACTTTGTCGTCGACGTTCCCGACACGCTGGCGGATTACGAGATTCCCCGGCTAACGCTGCAGCCGATCGTCGAGAACTGTATCCAGCACGGTCTGATGGAAAAGCCGGAAAAATCCGGCACCATCCTGATCACCGGCTGGCTCGAGGAGGAAGAGCTGATCCTGCTGATTTCGGACAACGGCGTCGGCATGAGCCCCGATCAGATTGCCTCCATCCTTTCCGGAGAGCACAAGCCGACCGGCGGCGGCAGCAATATCGGCATCTACAACACGCACGCGCGGCTGCAGCTTTTATACGGCAAGCGCTACGGTCTGTCCTACGAGAGTCAGGAAGGGCAGGGAACGAATACGCAGATCCGGCTCCCCGCCCTTCCTCATTGAGCTTTCTGATTTCTTATCTGGTGACAATATCCACCGGCACGTTGAAGATCTTCGCAACCTTGAGGATCGTGTCGATATGCCTGCCCGTCGCCGCCGCAAAGTGGTGCGTCGGTCCGCACTCGCTCCAGCGGTTGACAAACTCGCGCGCGCCGCAGGTAAAGCGGGTCCGCATGTTCGTATCGCCAAAGGAGAGGATCTCGCCCTCCTCGTTCACTCCCTCCGCCACGACAAATTTAAAATGTCCGTCGCCGTCCTGCGTGATCGCAAGATAGGTGACCGGTCCAGTGTAGGGATAGAACTGCGTGAGATAGCCGCCGCCGGTCTTGCCGTGGAACACCTCGACGATCTTCATCGTTGGCTTCCTGTCGGAGATATCCGCGTCGCCGGAACCGCTGTGACCGATGATCGCGATATCGTCGTTGAAATCGATCGAATACATCTCCGCGAGCTGTCCGGTTCCGGAGATCGTCTTCAGGATGCTCATTGCCATCGCAACCTTGATATCACCTTCCACCGCGCAGGCAATGCCCTGCTTGATCAGCATGGAGAAGGCCGGAATCAGCATGCTGTCGAGCACGCCCGCCTTTCCGGTCGCTAGGCCGTCGTAATGCGAGGCAATAAGGCCGAGCTGCTCGTCCTTGCACCACTGCTCGAAGGCAATGACATACTTCGCCATCTCCCATACCTTTTCAATCGTACCGCCGCCCTCGATGTCAAAGGTGTCGAGGATGTCCTGCGCCTTCGCACGGATGGCTTCCTCATCGGTGATATTGTCTGCGATGATCCACATCCGCTCCCAGTCAAACTGCTTCGTATAGAGATTCATTCTCCGGTACAGATTCGTCTCGTCGATATAGAGGTCGAGCATGCCCGGATAGGGCCGTCCGATCTGCGCGATATTGAGGTCGCGGAACCTGCGCCGCGTCTGCGCGGCCTTGCACCAGTCCTCGATCTCGGCCTGCACGCCCGGATCGCCGCCCTCGACGACGCCCGTGATGACCGCGTACCGCTTTCCGAAGCGCTCCAGATCTGCCACCATCTCTCCGACCGCGCCGCAGGCATAGCCCTCGCCGAGCCAGGAGGCGATATCTGTATGCTGATAATCGAGCGCTTTGAGCTTCTGCACATTGACCAGCACCACCGGCACGTCGAGATCCTTCACCGCCGGCAGCATGTTGTAGGAAGTCGCATAGGTCAGAAGCTGCAGAAATACCAGGTCGACGTCCGCTGCGCGGAACTTATTTCCCGCCTCCACCGACTTCTCCTTCGTCGTCACCAGACCACCGTCGATGATCTCCACCGTGTCCGGTAGCGTCTTCTTAAAAGCCGCATACTGCGCCTCAAACTCCGGCACCAGCTGCGGAAACTGCGGCAGATACGCGCCCAGCGCGATCGAAAAAACGCCGACTCTTGCCTTTGTCTCTATTAACATATACCTGTCCTCCTTATTCCTCTCTCCACTCATTATATTGTGACCGTACTCATCCCTGCTTGCTGCGGTAGGACTCCGCCTCCCAGTGCAGGATGAAATCCGTCAGCTCCTCTGTCATCGGCAGCTCGCCGCCGAAGCTCTCCGTATAGACCGCCACCTTCATGGCGTCGCGGCTCAGAAGCTTCGCCTTCTCCCTGGCCGCCTCGGAGTCCGCCATCACGAACACGCCCACGCCCTGCAGCAGAATCAGCTTTGGCGTGAAGCCATTCTCCTCCTCAAAAGCCTTCCGCTTATCCGCGGCCCCCTCAGTCGCATCGAGAAACAGCGGATAGGCTCCGCTGTAGACGATATGATCCGGCGTGAAGGGCGCAAGCAGCGGCTTTGCCGCTTCCCGGCTTGCCGCGAAAGCGGAGGCCTCTTTCACCGCGTTCGGTTCCACCGTCGTCCCCAGCTCTCTGCTCAGCGCCGAGGCTGCTTCCTCAAGCTGCTCCATCGTTTCCGCGTCCGGGACTGTAAGATCCGCTTTCCGCTGTACGGCCGCAGCCAGCGCCTTCTCCACGGAGTCGAATAGCCCGTCGATCTCCTCCACCGTGTCTCCGGCCACAAAGATACCGTGATTCTGCAGAAGCAGGATCTGAATCTTTTTTCCCTGCGCCTTCTCATATTCCGCCATGGCGTCAAAGCAGAGCTTTCCAAGCGTGTAGCCAGGTCTGCAGAGCGGAATCCACAACATCATATCGCCGAGCAGCTCGCGCGCTTTTTCGCCCGCTCCCTGCGAGCAGGTCAGACCATTGATCAGCGCCGGGTGGACATGCAGCACATATTTCTGCGGGAACAGGCTGTGAAGCAAAGCCTCCACGCTGGGACGCTTCGACAGGTCCACGTCGATCCGCGCTTCCATCACGTCCGCGAGGAATGCGGCCTCCCGCTCCTTATCCCCCGCAGGATACTCCTTCTCCATCAGGCCGCGCAGCTTCCCGATGCTCATCGCCACAAAGCCGCTCTCCCCTATATCCGCGAGACAGGTTCCGGAGCATTTCACATACATCGTGTCGCCGTCCTTCACGGAAGTATTGCCGCCCCCAGCCAGCACATAGTCAGGGTTGCTGCCATAGCGGTTTGACATGCTTACCAGTTCTTCTAAATTCATCTGACATTTCCTCCTGTCGGTTCATATTTTTTGCAACGGTTCAGAACAGCACTGAAATGAAAAGGCAGACTGTGGCCTACTGTTCTGAACGACTACCGTATTTCTTAATCGGGAAAGAATGGAAAATGCATTCTCTCGCCTCATCCACCGTCCAGAACACCTCCTGCGCCAGCATCTGCGCGGCCAGGTTGCCGATCGCCGTCCCCTCTGTCGGCCCCGCGTAAACTGTTTTTCCGGAGCGGTCCGCTGTGAGCTGGTTCAGATACGCCGCATTCGCGCCGCCGCCCACGATATGGATGCAGCTGTAGGTCTTTCCGGTCAGCTGCTCGATCTCCTTCGCCGTCTGCGCGTAGCAGTCCGCAAGGCTCTGGTAAACGACCGTGGCGAGCTCTCCCGGCGTCTGCGGTATGGGATCACCCTTCTCCCGGCAGTATCCCTGTACCGCCTCCGTCATATTGTCCGGCGAAAGAAAACGGATATCGTTCACATCCATACGGGACGGGAAATCCTTCGCCTCCTCCGCCAGATCGCAGAGCTGCGCAAAGCTGTAGCGGTCGTCCAGCTCATGACGAATCGACTGTATCATCCACAGACCCATGATATTTTTCAGATAGCGGACGCGGTACTCGATGCCGCCCTCGTTCGTGAAGTTTGCCCGCATGCTCGCAAGGCTGCAGTCCGGCTCGCGCCGCTCCGTCCCCATCAGCGACCAGGTTCCGGAGCTGATATAAAGGAAATCATCCTCGAGCGCCGGTACCGCCAGCACCGCCGAACCGGTATCGTGCGTGGCCGGAAGCGTCACCTCGCAGTCGAAGCCGACCTGCGCCTGCACCTCCTCTGAAAGATTCCCGAGCACCGTACCCGCTTTCACCAGGGTCTGGAAAATGTGCTCCGGATAGCCGAGCTGACGAATCAGCTCGCGGTCCCAGTCCTTTGTATACGGGTTGATCAGCTGTCCTGTCGTCGCCTCGGTATACTCACAGGCCTTCTTTCCGGTCAGAAGATAGTGAAAATAGTCTGGCATCATCAGCAGGCACTCCGCCCGTTCAAGCTGCTCCGGCGCCTGCTCACGGATCGCCATCAGCTGATAGACGGTGTTGAAAATCTGTTTCTGAATTCCCGTGCGCCTGTAGAGTTCGTCCGGTGAGATATACTCCGACACCTTTTCATCCATGCCATCCGTCCGGTGATCGCGGTAGCCGACCGTATCCCCAATCACCCGGTCTTCCCCGTCGAGCAGCACGAAATCCACTCCCCAGGTATCAATTCCCATGGAAACCGGGATCTTCCCCAGCTCCTTACAGCGGCGCATGCCTTCCAGAATCGAGGCAAACAGGTGCTCCGTATCCCAGCACAGATGCCCGTTTCTCTCCTTCATTCCGTTTTCAAAGCGGTAAACCTCCTCCAGCTGGAGTTTCCCGTCTTCAACCCTGCCCAGAATATGACGTCCGCTTGATGCGCCGATATCCACCGCCAGATAGTACTGACTCATATGTAAACCCTCCTTTCCTGCCCCGATTATTTCAAAAAGGGCAAAAAAAAATAAGAACGCTGTTTTTTTAATACAACGTTCTTATTTTCCGCTTCTGCCAGCTTCCCGATATTCCTTCGGCGTCATGCCGAAGCGTTTTCGAAAGACGGTATGAAAATAACTCGTGTTCTCATAACCCACCGCGTTAATGATATCCACCACGGGAAGCCGCGTCCTCGTCAGCAGGAAGGCCGACTGGTTCAGACGCTTCGTGAGTAGCAGCTCCTTGAATGTAGAGCCGGAATGCTGCCTGATAAATTTGCTGAGACCGGAGGGCGTCTGCCGCAGCTCCCTGCACAGCTCCTCCAGCGTCGCCGTGCGGTAGTTCGTCTCTATATAGGAGAGGATTCGCGCCATGCACTCCTGCTCATAGGGATTGCCGGAGCCGTAGCGAATGCGGTCGTTCAGATTCACCAGATGCAGAAAGAGAAGCCCCATCGTAATCTGATCGATGTTTCTGCGGTTGACCTGCTGATGTGCCATGGACCAGAGCATATTTTCCATGAGGTTCTGCACCGGCAGCTCGTCCTTCGCGTTGAAGTAGAGATAGAGCGCCTGCTCCCGGCCCCCGGTCAGAATATTGACCAGAAAGTCCCAGAGCAGATTTTCATCCTCCTGCATGCGGAAGGCAGTGTCAAAGAACTCCGGCTGCACGATGAAATTGACGGCGATATCCTCCCGCCCCGCAGGAAGAATCTCATGCTCCGCGTTCTGGTTGAGGAAGAGCAGATCTCCCTGCTCCAGCGTGATGCGCTCCCCGTTTCCCAGGATATGCGTCGTCGTGCCGTGGTACATATAGATGATCTCCACATAGTTATGGCGATGTCTAGGAAAATGGATAAAGCGGGTGTGATGGCGCGCCATGATCAGCTTTCCCTTCTCGAGAAGCTTGCGGCTGTCAATCACGAATTCCTTCTCATTTGTGTAAATCTGCCGCTGCACTTCCTGATTTCCGTCCAGGATCGCCTGCTCCTCCTCGGAAATGCCGCTGAATATTTGATAAAGTTCCTTATCCATTCCCTGCTCCTGCCTTAGAAACTGTTAAGAATTAATCATTCTTTAACCGTTCCTCAAAAAAACACCCCCGCGGGCGACTCCCGAGAAGTCCGCCTGTGGGGACAACTGCACTTATTGTATATAAGTTCTACTGCCATACGAACTGCATGGATGCAAAAACACCCGGTTTCAAACGATTCTCTGTCTCTCTTGGTCAGACGCGGGACAGATACTCTCCGGTTCTCGTGTCGATCTTGATCACCGTGCCACGCTCCACGAACAGCGGAACCATGACCACCGCGCCGGTCTCCACGGTCGCAGGCTTGGAAGCGCCGGTGGCGGTATCTCCCTTGAAGCCCGGCTCGGTCTCCGTGACCTCGAGCTCCACAAAGAGCGGCGGCTCGACCGCAAACACGTTTCCCTTGTAGGAACAGATCTTCACCATCTCGTTCTCCTTGACGAACTTCAGCGCGTCGCCGATATCGTCGCTGTTCAGAGCGATCTGATCGTAATTCTCCACGTTCATGAAGTGATAGAGATCACCGTCGCTGTAGAGATACTGCATGTCCACACGGTCAATATGGGCGAGCGGGAACTTCTCGGTCGGGCGGAAGGTCTTCTCCACCACGCCACCGTTGATAATATTCTTGAGCTTCGCCCGGACGAACGCCGCGCCCTTTCCGGGCTTCACATGCTGGAACTCGAGAATCTGGTATACGTTTCCTTCGATCTCCAGCGTCACGCCGTTCTTAAAATCTCCTGCAAAAATCATTCAATCGTCCTCCTTATGTCACGGGGGATTCTCACACTCCCCTACTTCCTACTATCTTATAATAGTTTCCGTCTTTTTTCAATACCCGAATTTGCGCGCCTCCGAAAGGACCTCGCGCGCCACCTCCGGAATGCTTCGCTCGTCCGTCTGTAACCGAAAATGCGCTGCCTCCCGGTAGAGTGCTTCCCGCTCGCGCATGAGCCGCTCCACTCGCTTTTCCAGATCTTCACCGTTCAACATCGGGCGAGTCCCATCGTTCTGTACGCGGCCAAGAATCGTCTTCTTTGACGCCACAAGATAAACTACGCAGCCCAGACTTCGCAGCAGCTCCCGGTTGCGTTCCCGCATCGGCATCCCGCCGCCCACGGAGATCACAGAGTTCTCTGTATCTGTCTGCATCCGCTCCAGTAAATCCGTCTCCAGATCGCGAAAATAGGGCTCCCCATACTTCTCGAAAATGGCAGATATCTCCATCCCCTGCTCCGCCACAATCCGCTCGTCCGTGTCGAGAAAGTCCATACCGGTCTCACACGCCAGGCAGTTTCCCACGCTCGTCTTGCCGGCTCCCATAAATCCAATCAGTATCAGGTTCTGCATCGCTACTTTAATATCTTCTCCAGTTCCTTCATAAAGGTATTGACATCCTTGAACTCCCGGTAGACCGACGCGAAACGGACATAGGCCACCGAATCGAGAACCCGGAGCTTTTCCATGACCAGCTCGCCGATCTCGCGGCTCGAGACCTCGCGCTGCTTCCGCGCAAAGATGGCCGCCTCCACCTCATCGATCATAGCCTCTACCTGATCTGTGGAGATCGGGCGCTTGTGGCAGGCGCGGAACACGCCGCCCTCAATCTTCGAGCGGTCGTAGGTCTCCCGGTTGTTGTCCTTCTTGATGACCATGATCGGGACCAGTTCCACCTTCTCATAGGTCGTGAAGCGCTTATGGCACTCGTCGCACTCCCGCCTGCGCCGGATAGAATCGCCCTCATCCGCCGGTCTCGAATCGATCACCCTTGTGTTGTCCTTCCCGCAGTATGGACACTTCATCTTAAAATTACCTCCCTTTCCTCTGCCGGTTTTCAGTATAAACCAGAAAACACCCGGCTGTCAATCAAAGCCGGAATCCTGGATTATTTCAGGATTTTTTCACGGAAGCTTCATACACTGAAAGAAAAAGGAAATGCAACTGCCATGCGTTTCTGCGAGCTGAAAGAAAAGGATATCGTCAACCGCTGTGACTGCAAGCGGCTCGGACGTGTGAGCGATCTCATATTTGATGAAAAGACCGGCGCTCTCTGCGCAATCGTCGTTCCCGGCCCGAACCGCCTGCTGGGATTCTTAAGCCCTGACCAGGAATATATCATTCCCTGGAAGTGTATCTGCCAGATCGGGCCGGACATCATCCTCGTCGAAATTCACGAAGAGGAGGCACTTTCGCCAAGAAAAATCTGGCATTAGATGTTTCGTTTCTCCTGCATTAAGAACCCGATTTTGGGAAATCCTTTTTACTATAAAAGCCCCAGACGGCGGCCTTTCTATTTCGTGCAGGAGGAGTGGAATGACATCAAGTAAGGTGGAAATCTGCGGGGTCAACACGTCGAGACTCCCGCTCCTGACAAATGAGGAAAAAGAGATGCTGTTTGAACGCATTCAGAAAGGGGATAAAGAGGCAAGAGAACTGTACATCAAGGGTAACTTAAGGCTGGTCTTAAGCGTCATCAAACGCTTTTCCTCCAGCAACGAAAACGCGGACGACCTCTTCCAGATCGGCTGCATCGGGCTGATCAAAGCCATCGACAATTTCGACTGCACGATGGATGTAAAATTCAGTACCTACGCGGTGCCGATGATTGTCGGAGAGATCCGGCGCTACCTTCGGGACAACAACAGCATCCGCGTCAGCCGTTCCCTCCGCGACATCGCCTACAAGGCGATTTATGCCCGGGAGATGCTCTCCCGCGAGACTTCCGGAGAGCCCACGCTCGAACAGATTTCCGAGGCGATCGACATACCAAAGGAGGATATCGTCTATGCCCTCGACGCGATCCAGAGCCCGATCAGCCTCTACGATCCCGTCTACACGGAGGGCGGCGACACGCTCTATGTCATGGACCAGATCAGCGACCGCAAGAACAAGGAAGAGAACTGGGTGCGGGATCTGTCGCTCTCCGAGGCCATGAAAAAGCTGTCTCCCCGGGAGAACCACATCATCAGCCTGCGCTTCTTTGAGGGACGCACACAGATGGAGGTCGCCGAGGAGATCCACATTTCTCAGGCTCAGGTCAGCCGTCTCGAAAAAAATGCGCTGAAAACGATGCGCGGTTACCTGAGCTGAGTGCTACTCATATTTCACAATTTCTTTGCGCAGCCTTCCGATGATCTTCTTTTCCAGACGTGAGATATAGGACTGCGAGATGCCGAGCCGGTCCGCGACCTCCTTCTGGGTCATCTCGCGCCCGGTCGGATGGCGCAGGCCGAAGCGCAGCTCGATGATCGTCTTCTCGTGCTGGTTGAGCCGGGAGAGCGCCTTGCGCAGCAGGCTCCGCTCAACCTCGTTCTCCAGGTCCCTGTAAATGATATCCGCGTCTGTCCCGAGGATATCGGAGAGCAGCAGCTCATTTCCGTCCCAGTCCACATTCAGCGGCTCGTCGATCGACACCTCCATGCGCAGCTTGCTGTTGCGCCGCAAATACATCAAAATCTCATTTTCAATACAGCGTGACGCATAGGTTGCAAGCTTGATATTTTTACTGCGGTTGAAGGTATTAATTGCCTTGATCAGCCCGATCGTCCCGATCGAGATCAAGTCTTCCACACCGATCCCGGTGTTCTCAAATTTCTTCGCGATGTAAACAACCAGCCGCAGATTGTGCTCGATCAACCGGGCGCGCGCCTCTTCGCTTTCTTCTCCCTCCAGGCCCAGAATCGCCGAGGCCTCCTCCTCGGCGCTGAGTGGCGGCGGCAAGATCTCTGAGCCTCCGATGTAATGAATTTCACCTTTGCGCGCGAAGAGCAGGGTCTTCAGGCGCGGCGCCACCTTGAGCTGAATCTGACGCGGAACTGTCACTTTGAATATCATGCTTGCCTCCTCTACGGGGGAAGCAGGTCTCGATGAAGTATAAGCGGATGGGAATCCCGGTTCCGGCGCATGCAGGCAACGACCGGCTTCTTGATAATACGTATGCCGTCCGTATCCCGGATCTCCATACCATCCAGAATCCAGGCTTTGAGGACTCCTCTCTGTGTGATCGTCCGATACGGAATCATGCGCGGCGGCAGTTCCCTGTCCGTCCCGGCCAGCAGTTTTTCCATAAGTTCCGGCGCAAGGATGCTGACCGGACGGCCACTGAGCGGATCACAGAGCGCATTTCCGGTATCATAAAAGCCTTCGACCGTGAGCCTGCAGTTCCCGCAGATGAGCGTCGCCTCGCAGCTCAGCGCAGCCAACCTTCTTTGCCGGTTCAAAAGCCACTGTGCCGCGTACAGGAACAGACAGGCCGCCGTGCAGGCCACCACAAACCAGATACCGCAGAGCGGATGAAACTGCGCGAGGTAGCGGAGCAGGCCGCTCAGAAGAAAACTTTCCAGATACAGAGCCAGAAACGCGCCGCAGAATTTTTCACGGTCCGGAAAAGCGATCCTGACCATCCCCGCACAAAACGTCAATGTCCCGGCCAGATATCCGATTTCGTCTATGTATGCCGAAAAAACAGTCAGCGCGCAGGCTCCCAGCGCCCCCAGAAGCGCGGCCAGCGCTATCCTTCTTTTTCGCACCCGCAGATGCAAAAAGCCCGCGGTCAGCAGAAGAATTGCCGCATCCATCCAGAGATTTTCCGTAAAGAGGATATCTACATATACTTCATAATACACTTGCTGCCCTCTTACTTGTGCTGGTCTCATTATAGAGAAAAGCCCGCGCACAAGCTGTCGCATGCCGCTGTCGAAACGTTGATCCTCTCGCGAGGAATCGACAACACCCTAAAAGACTTTTAAAAAAATGCCCTCCGGCTGCGCGTCAGGCAGCCGGAGGGCGTTCTTTCCATGGGATTCCGCTTATTCAATTTTGAAAATATTTCTCCTTAATCAATCCGACCGGCATCTTCTTCCCGGTCCACAATTCAAAGGCATAAGCCCCCTGATAGAGGAGCATATACATCCCGTTGAAGGCGGGGCAGCCCAGCTGTTCTGCCATCTCGAGCAGCCGCGTCTTACGCGGATTGTAGATCACGTCGGAGACAATCAGCTCCGGATGCAGGAAGCTCTTATCCGGAATCAGGCAGCCCTCCTCACGCGGACTCATGCCGACTGAAGAGGCGTTGACAAGGATCGCGCTCTCTCTAATGCTCTTTCTCATCTGCGCCTCGTCGCGCAGCTCATACATGCTGACCCTGCAGGAAGTCCCCGCGTTCACTCGGTCGACGACCTCGTGGATGGCGTCCCAGGACGCGCCGTGCCGGGCGATCAGGTCGATCGCGCACACCCCGTCGAGCGCCGCCTGCGCCACGATCGAGGAGGCTGCTCCGCCGGATCCCAGTAGCGTCATCTTCTTTCCGATGACATCATAGCCCGCATCTGCCACGGCGGCCATGTAGCCTCTTCCGTCCGTATTATAGCCGGTCAGCACACCGTCCTCCTGCACGACGGTGTTCACCGCCCCGATCAGCTTCGCCTCCTCGGAAAGCCGGTCCGCGCGCTCGTACATGAGCCGCTTGTGCGGCATCGTGCAATTCCAACCGCGCGCGTTCATCACCGTCAGGCCATCCACAGCCACATCAAACTTCTCCGGGGAAACATCGAAGGCCAGATAGACGTAATCCAACCCATAATAAGCGAAGGACTCATTGTGCATGGCCGGGGAAATACTGTGCGCAACCGGACTTCCGAGCAGGCAGAGCAACCCCGTATGGCCGGTAATCGGTAATTGATTCATATTTTTCTTCCTCTCTATGAAAAATGAAATGTGCTTTCTCCCGCAAAACAAAGAAAGCCGCCCGCGTTCTGTCCCGCAGGCGGCTCCTCAAAGTCTTATCTGTTTTTCTGGAAGAACTGCGGAATCTTGATCTCCTGCTCCTCCACACTGCTCTCCGGCTTCTTGAAGGCCTTCAGACCCGGAAGCGGCTGTACCTGCGGCGCCTTCGGAGGTGTCGGCACATTCAGCTTCGCGCCCCCCGGCTGGCTCTGCGCGCTCTGTATCGGACGATAGGACTGTGGAATCACAGACTTGCTGCCCGCCTCCTGAAGCCCGGTCGCAATCACCGTGATGCTGACCTCATCCGTATTGCTGGAGTCATACATCGCGCCGAAGATCACGTTCGCATCCTCACCGACCAGTTCCTGCACATAGCTTGCCGCCTCATTGGCGTCAATGAGGGAAATATCTCCGGATACATTGATAATCACATGGCTCGCGCCGTTAATCGTCGTCTCAAGCAGCGGGCTCGTAACCGCCTGCTTCACCGCCTCCATGGCCTTGTCATCGCCTCTGGCCGTGCCGATACCGATGTGGGCAATGCCCTTGTCAGTCATGACCGTCTGTACATCCGCGAAGTCCAGATTGATGAGCGCCGGCATGTTGATGAGATCCGTAATACCCTGCACAGCCTGCTGCAGCACCTCATCCGCCTTCCTCAGCGCCTCCGGCATCGTCGTCCTGCGATCCACGATCTCGAGCAGCTTGTCATTCGGGATCACAATCAATGTGTCGACTGCCTCTTTTAATTTTTCAATGCCCTGCAGTGCGTTGTTCATGCGCTGCCGCGCCTCAAAACGGAAGGGCTTCGTCACGACGCCAACCGTCAGGATACCCATCTCCTTCGCCGCCTTCGCGAGCACCGGCGTCGCGCCGGTACCGGTGCCGCCGCCCATACCGCAGGTGACGAATACCATATCCGCTCCCTGTATTGCTTCCTTCAGTTCTTCAATACTCTCCTCGGCGGCCTTCTCGCCGACCTCCGGCTTCGCTCCCGCTCCAAGCCCCTTTGTCAGCTTCTCGCCAATCTGTACGATAACCGGCGCTTTGCAGAGCTTCAATGCCTGCTTATCGGTATTTACCCCGATGAATTCTACTCCGCCGATCTGTTCCTCTACCATTCTATTTACAGCGTTATTACCCGCTCCACCGATACCGACTACGATAATCCGTGCAGCGGATTCCGCTTCATTCGTCATAATCTCCAACAAGGCTGTATCCTCCTTCGAACCCACGTAAACTTACACTATGTTTATCATAGCTTTTTTTTCACAAGAACGCAACAGTATTTTTAAACTTTTTTCACATTTTCGGGCAATTATTTCGTTGCCTCCAACGAGATATGGGTGCTCTCGTCGGTATAATTTTCCATATGTAGTGTTCCGGAGCATCCTTCGAGATCTGATTCGAGCTGTTTGAGACGGGAAATCTTCTCATCGAGATAATCTCCCTCCCCCAGCTCCACCGTCACATCTCCCAGTTCGAGATACAACTCCGAGGAGCTTCCAAAACGGATCTCGTCGGGAACCAGCTCGTATTTGGAGAGAAGCTGCGTGAGATTCAGGATGGTATTGAAAATGTCCGGATCCGGCACGTTCAACGCCTCGTACATGGTCAGCGCATCAAAGGAAATGCCGCTGATCAGTGGGACGCCCTCCATTATCTCATCGGAGCTTTCCACCACAATCCCGTCCTTGTCAAAATAGACATTCTTTCCGAGATACTTCACATAGCCGACAATCTCCTTCTCGTAGACCCGGATCGTAATGCTGCTGAAGGAATTGATCTCAATGTCAAAGGTATCAATAAAGGGAATCTCCGGCTGTTCCATATATTTGTAGCGAAAATAGAGATACAGCGTATTGCGGGATATGCCGTCGCCAATCACAAGGTCGGCAATCTCCTCATTCGTGTAATAATCGTTTCCGCTGACCGTCACCTCACGAACCCGGAAAATACCAAACATGGAAAGAAGCAGTACCGCGATGACCGCCAGTACCGCTGCCGCTATGATAAGGCCCTTCCGGCTTTTTTTCTGTTTCACCCTGTTCGCCATGCGCCACTTCTTTCCGTAGGTTTATGCATTGTTATTCAGTGTAACACAATTCCCAGTTTTTTTAAATCCCCCTGTATGTCCTCATAACCTCTTTTCACAAATTCCATGCCGCCAAGCACAGTCTTTCCCTCCGCCGCGAGCGCAGCCATAATAAGCGCGGCGCCGCCGCGGAGTTCCCGAGCCTCGACCTGCGCGCCGCGGAGTCTGGCCTCGCCCTCAATCACCGCAAGCGAATCCTCCTCATAGATACGCGCTCCCATCTTCCGAAGCTCCGGCACGACCTGAAATCTCGCCTCAAATATTTTCTCTTCCAGAAAACTCGGACCGGACGCCATGGCGAGCGCGGCCATCAGGGCAGACTGCAAATCTGTTGGAAAATCCGGGAACGGCGCGGTGGCAAGATAAGGAATCGGGTGAATCCTGCGCTCCATTTTCAGGGAAATCTCATCCTGCTCTTCCCACAGCGCAATCTCTGCACCCAGCTGCGCCAGAATGCGGGGAAGCACCCCCAGATGCTGCGTCGGCACATGCAAAAGCCGGACCTCGCCGCCGGTCATAACAGCTCCCAGCAGATAAGTACCGGCCACAATTCGGTCGGACGGAACGATATATTCCGCCGCGTGAAGCCGCTCCACTCCTTCCACTCTGATCTCCGCTGTGCCCTCCCCTTCAATGTGCGCTCCCATTTTCCGAAGGAAACCGGCAAGAGACGTGATCTCCGGTTCCCGCGCCGCGCCATGAATCACCGTGCGGCCTTTTGCGAGCGTCGCCGCCAGCAGGATATTCTCCGTCGCCCCAACGCTCGGGAAATCGAGCACGATGTCCGCCCCGCGCAGATCTTTCGCATATCCGGCCAGTGCATGTTCCCTGTGTTCGAACACGGCTCCGAGCTGTTCAAGTCCCTTCAGATGCAGGTCGATCGGGCGCCTCCCGATCGTACAGCCGCCCGGATAGGGAATCTCGACCTCATGCATTCTGCCGAGCATGCTCCCGAGCAGTGTGACGCCCGCACGCATTTTTCCGGCTCCGCTCCCACTTAACCTGCAGCGTTCCGCGCCCCGCGTGTCGACAATCAGCATGTGCCCTTCCCGGTGCACGAGACAACCGGCGTCCATCAGAAGCTCCAGCATATGATCCACATCTGTGATCTGCGGGCAATGATGGAGAATATAGACACCCTCCGCAAGCAGCATCGCCGCCAGCATCGGCAGCGCCGCGTTTTTCGACCCCTGCACCAGCAGCTCCCCGCACATCCGCTGCGGCCCGACAATCTCCAGTCTGTCTTCTTCCAAAAGCTTTCCTCCAAACCCCGGCGCTATACCACAGTATATGCAGACCGGGCACGTCAGCGTTCCTTTTTCACCCCGCGCGAAACATTCAGGGCAAGGCCAAGCTCGGAAAGCAGAAAGACGACAGAGGTACCTCCGTAGCTGATAAAAGGCAGCGTGATGCCAGTATTGGGAATGGTGTTGGTGACGACGGCGATATTCAGGATGACTTGAATCATGATGTGCCCCATAACACCGGCAGCCAGCAGCGCGCCGAAGAGCTCCTGCGTATGCGTCGCGATCACCATCAGCCTCCAAATCAGCAGAGAAAACAGAAAAATGACGACGCAGGCCCCGAAGAGTCCCAGCTCCTCACAGATGATGGAAAAGATCATGTCATTCTGCGCCTCCGGCACGAAGCCCAGCTTCTGCATGCTGTTCCCGAGCCCCACGCCGAAGATGCCGCCGGAACCGATCGCATAGAGCCCCTGCAGCGTCTGATAGCCCTTCTCATAGAGCTCCGGGTGACGCCAGATCGCCAGCCGTTCCAGACGATAAGACGCCAGACTCAGGAATATGGCGATAAAACCGACGCCCAGCGCGCCGAGCCACAGGAAGGGAAGAAATTTTGGATTCGCGACGAACAGCAGGATCACGGCGATTCCGAGAATGATGACCGCGGTACTCAGATTGTTCGCCCCGACCAGACCGACGATCGGCAGCACAAGCAGAATGACCAGAAACATAGAGCGCCAGGATTTCATATGCTCCGCCTCCCGGCTCACAATCGAGGCCAGCAGGATGACAACCGCCAGCTTTGCAAACTCTGAAGGCTGAAAGGAAAGCGGGCCAAGCGAAAGCCAGCGCTTTGAACCGTTATACTCATCCCCGATGAACAGCACCGCCGTGGAGAGCGCGAGCGACAAAAGATAAGCCGGAACCGCCGCGGGAATAAAGCGCCGATAGTCGACGAGAGAAATCAGATACATCGCCATAAGCCCGATGCTTGTCGCAAAAAGCTGCTTCTTAAAATAATAGGCAGGATCCGCGAATTTGACCCTGCCATTGTAGGCGCTGGTGCTGTAGAGCATGACCAGACCGAACACGGCCAGTATGAGCACCAGTATCAGAAGCACGGCGTCCGCCGAATCCTTCGCATCGCTTCGTCTGTCCCGCCCCATCGCACACCGCCCGGAAAATCATCTGTCTATTACTATTCGCAAACCCGCATTTACATGCAGGATTAATGGTGAGATATATCAGACGCTGACAAAACCTGACGCCTCAGTTATCACCCATAAGCTGAAAGGAAAGTAGCAATTCCAGAATCGTATCTGGATCATCCAGTTTGATTTCTGTCAGTTTCAGAATCCGGCTCATGCGACGGCAAAAACTTGTCCGGTGAATAAACAATTTTTCTGCAGCACTGGTCATATTCAGGCCGCAGCGAAGATATGTCCGCAACGTGGCTGTATACTCTGTCCCGTGTTTTTCATCATAATCTATTAATGCACTGATCGAAGGATGTAACAACATGGAAATAGGAAATTCTTTCTTCACACTGCTCATCATATATTCCATCCGATAATCGTCAAAAGAGAAACACCAGAACTGAGGATTCTTCGCCTTCCCGATCTCATATGCAATTTCCGCCTCACGGATTGCGTAGGATACAAGCGAAAAGTCTCGAAAGTCCGCACTGATTCCCGCACTGCAAACATTATCCCGGAGAAAAGAAGCCCATTTCTCCCGAAAGTCAGAGAAATCAGATTCAACTTCTAGCCGACTTAGATTTATCAGCCAGCAGATGGCCGAATTCATTCTGACGGCACAGGAATCCGGGTACATCTGTTCAAGTTTCCGAGTCAAATAAGCCTGCGAGGCTTCCATTTGCGTATCCCATCCAGATTCATTATAGGCCCAAATCAGTATCACTATATACTGGTCATCTACATGCCATCCGAGCTTTTCCAGTACCACCGACTGAAAAGCCGGATCTGGCTGCTCTCCGAGCACTATCTGCCGGAGCAAACCATGGCTTTGATTTTTAACGGAATCTCCAAAAGCGGAATAATGATAGGAAATTAACTGCTCTATATATGTGGTAAACTGCTCAAAAATTTCACGCGCGCCATCAGGAATCGTAGTACCTCTCTCTCCGATCCCCATGATGATCCGTCCCAAAAACTTACCCTCCGGACAAATATTTCCACAAATATTCTGAATTTCATCAGCCTCGTCATAATAATAGAATGATCCTCGAATCTGCGCGGCTGCGTGAAACTGACGATCCAGAAGCAGCGTATCCACCATTTGATGATAAGAATCTCCTGCCATAGGCATCCCATAGTCTGGTGTCTGGTATGCCCATTTCATATCCCAAGTGGCTAATCCATATTCCCAGGGTAACACTCTTCGGCCAAGCTCCTGCACCTCACGATAGTCAGCATGACGAAGAATAGCTTCCGCGAACAGACGATCCCAGTTCATCAGCTCATTATACAACTCCAGCAACACAATTTGTAGCATTTGTGTTGGTATTTTTTCATCCAGCATGGCCCAGACTGATTTTGAAGCGCAATCATTGATTAGAAAATCACAGGGACCCGCAAACAGGAACATTGGAGGCTGTCCAGAGCATTTAACCGGAAAATGTTCAGAACATTCAACGATATAAAACACATCTTCCTCTATTTTTACAGCATCTGTCCAGATAAGTATCTTTCTCACGGAGCGATTCAGTGAACCTATGTGCTGCTCTCTCAGCCTATAGCATTCCGACAATTTAAAAATGAGTATTTCCGGTGTTATATTCATGGTATTTTCTCCTTGCGCTACAAATTGTAGCAAAGAATTCTCAAAATATCAACAGGCGGCGGCTGTAAAGACAGAAATGCTGAATTTATAATGGAAACAGATTTATAAATCTGCAAAAAATATATTCTATTAGGAGGTAACACATGACTAACGAAGCTTTAAAAAAATTCACTGAGCGAAAACAGCGAGTCGATACAGCCGCCGCACTCGGAACGCCGGACCGCGTGCCCTTTGTTCCTATGTTCAATGCATATCTGCTGAATGCCAATGGATCCTGCTTTAAAGACGCCCTTTATGATCAGGAAAAGGCTGCTGACGCTGCCATAAAGTTTTATAAGGAGCACCCTCTATGTGATATGCATACACTGATCGGATGTTACAGCGGAAAAGCGCAGGAGCTTTCTGGCAATCAGATTCTGGACTGGCCCGGAAGGCCGGGAACCAAAGTGTCAGATTACAGTATTTATCAAGTCAAAGAGCAGGAATTTATGAAACAGGAAGAATATCCGGAGATGCTTAATGACTGGACAGGTTTTATGTTGCGTAAATACATACCGCGTCTGTATCCAAATCTGAAAGGTTTATCCAATATAAACTTTCTGCCCGCCGTTATGACGTTAACCAACTATGCAATTCCCTGCCTCTGCGATCAGGAGATTCTGGAGACGTACCGCTTGCTTCTGGAAATCGCTGCAGAAGATGCAAAGGCAAATGCTGCCTTTGGCAGGTATAATCAGGAAGTTACAGACTTAGGAGTCCCCGGCATGTGTACCGGTATATCGGGAGCACCATACGACATTCTTGGCGACTATTTCCGCGGAACCATGGGGCTTTTTGAAGATTTGACTGACGAGGACATGCAGGAATACATGGAACGCGCGTGTGATATGTTTGCAAATCAGCAGATTCAAGCACTTCAGTATTACAAATATGTCGATGTTCCGGTGCGTCAGGTATTCTTCCCGCTGCGCAAAGGTGTGGATGGATTCATGAATGCGGAGCAGTATGAGCGCCTGTACTGGAAACCATTAAAGAAAATCATAATGGCTCTGATTGATATGAATGTGACGCCATTTATCTTCTGTGAGGGAAGCTATAAATCCCGTCTGGAACAGCTGACAGATGTTCCGAAGGGAAAGGTTATCTACCTTTTTGAGAATGTAGACATGAAAGAAGCCAAACGAATTTTCGACGGCAAGGCATGTATCATGGGAAATCTTCCGATCTCAATGTTAACCTATGCCAAGAAGGAAGATGTCGTCACCGCCACCAGAAAACTTCTGGACGACTGTATGCCTGGTGGCGGCTACATCTTCAGCTTTGGTGGAGAAATTGATGACGCATTGCCGGAGAATGTAGACGCAGTATTTGAGACTATCGAAAAATACGGAAAATATTAAGCCTCAACTGTAAATGAACAAAGGGCTTCGGGGTAGTTTCTCAATTCCGAAGCCCATTTTCATATTCATAAAGAACCATACCTCAACCAAGAACCTCAGATTGCCGCGAGAGCAACAAGACAGCACAGCGCCGTCACGATCGAAAACACCGTCACAACCCGCGTCTCCGACCAGCCGCATTTTTCAAAATGGTGATGGATCGGCGCCATCTTAAAAATGCGCTTCCCATGCGTCAGCTTGAAGTAACTGACCTGCAGAATGACGGACAGCACTTCGATCAGATAGATAAATCCTACCAGCGGCAGGAAGAGCGGCATCTTCAGGAGATAGGCCGTCGAGGCCACAAAGCCGCCCAGCGCGAGCGAGCCGGTGTCTCCCATGAAAACGCTCGCCGGATAGACGTTGAACAGCAGAAAGCCGAGCAGTCCGCCGGTCACTGCGCAGGTCGCCGGCGCGATGCCTGCCTCCGTGCCGATCGCCACAACCGTGAAGAACACCGCCACCATGATCGTGACGCTCGAGGCGAGGCCGTCGAGGCCGTCGGTAAAGTTCGTCCCGTTGACCGTCCCGATCACCACGAAAAACAGAAGCGGCACCGCAAGCCATCCGATCTCCAGATACCTCCCGCCGCTGAACGGAATCAGCATCGCGAGTCCCACACCCGACACCTTCACCATGTACCAGGCAAAAACGGCTGTCACCGCGATCTGCAGCGCCATCTTCTGCCCCGGCATCAGCCCGTCGGAGCGATGCAGCACAACCTTCAGATAGTCATCCAGAAAGCCGATGATACCGAAGCCCACCGTCATGAACAGGATCGGGGCAATCTTCGGATAACGCCCGACATAGAGAAGCGAAGTGACGAGCACAGCCAACAGGAAGATGAGGCCTCCCATCGTCGGCGTACCATTTTTCTTAAGATGACTCTCCGGGCCGTCCAGGCGCTCGGTCTGCCCGACCTTCAGCCGCCGCAGTACCGGAATGATCAACGGACCTGCCGCCGCGCTGATCGCGAAGGAAATCAATACCGGAAAAATTATATCTGCATTCATCATAATCTGTTCACCCCTGCGCATCCAGTCGGATCGTATTTTTACAATAGAAAAAGCAGGTAAAGGGAATCGAACCCTCCTCCCCAGCTTGGGAAGCTGGTGTTCTACCGATGAACTATACCTGCATTTCAAACGAGATTATACACCACGAACCGCAAAAAAGCAAGGGGGCGGAAAACTTTTTTACAGCTTCAGGTCTTCCACGGATTTGTTTTCAAACTCGATCTGAAAATTCCCGTCTTCCACGTGAATCTTCGTCACGCCACAGTTCCTGTGCACACGCCCATTCCAGAATTCCTTTAGCGGCAGCTCCTGCAGGCCGGACAGGATTCCGCGGATCGCCGCGCCGTGGGTCGTCATCAGAAACGTCATCCCCTCATTCCGCGGATCTTCCATAATACCGCGGAAAAAATGCAGCGTCCGCTCCCGCAGGTGCCGGATCGATTCCCCGCCCGGCGCAGTGCGATAGTGCTCCGGATCCTCGAAAAACCGGGGGAAATTCGGATCGGGAATATTGTAGCCCTCCTTCTGGCAGATCAGGCCCTCGTATTCGCCAAAGCTGATCTCCTTTAAGCCTTCCGTCTCAATGATCTCAATCGAACGATTTCCGCGTACGATTTCGGCAGTCTGCTTTGCGCGGATGAGCGGGCTCGTATAGATCCGATCAAAAGGAACGTCCCGCAGGCCCTCCGCCGCCCGCTTCGCCTCCGTGATTCCATTTTCATTCAGTGGGATGTCTGTGATCCCCTGCAGCCTGCGTATTCGATTCCATTCCGTCTCTCCATGTCGCATCAGGTAAATATCCATACTCATGCCCTTCTCCTCTTTTCAAACTCTGCTGCAGTCCCGGCAGACCCCATACAGGATCGAATTCCTGCACTGCAATGAAAAACCGTGATCCTTTCGGATGTGCTCCGCGATCTCCTCCATAAAATCACAGTCCAGATGATAAATTCGCCCGCATTTCACGCATTTCATATGGAGGTGATCCCGGCAGTGCCCATCCTGCCCGGCGTACTGATAGAGCGCTTGCCCATTCTGTTCAGACGGATAACGCAGCACCGTCCCGTCCTTCTCGAGCCTGTCAAGGTAACGGTAAATCGTCGTGATATTGACCGGACTGTCCTGCTCCCGCAGCATCGCGCCGATCTCGGAAGCCGTCACCGTCCTGTCCTGACATTCTTTCAGAATCTCCAATATTTTCCTGCGGCTGACCGTCGCATAGGATGTTCCTTCCGCCATGATAATCTCCCCTTAAAATATCAGGTCTGTCACCAGTCCCCAGAATACGCCGAGTGCATAGAGCGCCCCGATAATCGCCGCCGTCTCTCTCTGGTTCCGGTTCTGGCGCAACAGCACGAGCAGACCGACTCCCGCGTTCACGAGCAAGCCGGACATCGCCGCGCCGAGGCTCAGCACACCCGCGAGATAAAGTTCCGTCAGTACGACCGACGAGGCGCAGTTCGGGATCAGTCCGACCAGCGCGCACAGGAATTGTCCCAGCATCGGCAGGCCTCCCAGCAGCCCCGCAAGCGTCTCCTCCCCGACCAGCGCAATCACGAGGTTCAGCACAAAGGAGACGAGCAGGATGTAAAAAAACACCTCCGCCGTATGCCGCAGGGCGGCCAGCGCCAGCCGTCCGCCGCAGCCATGCTCCCCATCGTGGTCATGGTGAGTTTCGGTGATTCCTCTCCCCTGCTTTTCCCGCCCGTCCCGGATCACAAGATCCACGAGAAAACCGCTCAGCATCCCAATAACCGCCTTGATTGCAAGTATCTTCACAATCACGCCCGGCGCGACCGCTTCCGAGAGCAGCACCGGCAGCATCTCATCTGAAGTGGAGAGATAAACCGCAAACAGCGTTCCGAGTGTGATCACGCGCCCCGCGTACAGACTCGAGGCCGCCGCCGAGAAACCGCACTGCGGAAGCAGGCCGAAAAGCGCCCCCCAGAAAGGGCCTGAACGCCGCGCCGCACCGAGCTTCTTTCGCCCCTCCGCACCTGCCCGATGTTCGAGCAATTCGATAAGGAGATACGTCAGGAACAGAAAAGGCAGCAGGCGAAGGCTGTCCTTCACGGTATCTATGATAACATCAAAAAGCATCTTTGTCATTCCCTTCGGTCATTTTGCAAATTATTTGCATTTGCAAGTCATTCGCGTTTTCATTATACAGGCTTCTTATAGAATGTCAAGATTTAACTATTCAGAGCAGCAGGCCACAGACCGCCTTCTTCGAAGGCTATATGCCGCTTACGCGTCATATGTCTGAGACTTAATGGGCGTTCCGCCCATCACGAAATGAAAAAACAGCCTTTAGCAGGTAAACCTGCACAGTCTGTTTTTTCATTTCAATGCTGCTCTGAATTGTTACTATAATTTTACAGAATATCGTCGCCCAGACTGCACATACTATGACTGCAACACCAAACAGAAGAACAAAGGAGGAATTTCTTATGTCAGGTTCTACGAATAAGGCTTCCGTACCGGAGGCAAAGGGCGCTCTCGACCGTTTTAAGTATGAGGTGGCAAGCGAGATCGGCGTACCACTGAAGGACGGCTACAACGGCGACCTCACCGCAAAGGAAAACGGATCGGTGGGCGGTTATATGGTGAAGAAGATGATCGAAGCCCAGGAACGCCAGATGGCGGGCAAATAGATAGTTTCGTGAAAGGGACCTCCGGCGGCCAGTGCGGCTGTCGGAGGTCCTTTTGTATTTTTCTTAAATTAATCGATCGTAAGCCCCGCTTTTTCGAGAATCTTCGGAACGTTGCGCTCCGCGCCGATCGCCATGATATGTACGCCGTCGCAGATACCCTCTTCCTTGATCTTCGCGATCATCTCGGCGGCCATCTCGATGCCGAGCTGCGTCGGCAGACCCTTGACACCCTTCTCCTTGCCCTCGGCGGCAGCCGCAGCGAGGCGGTCGATCATGTCCTGCGGCACCGCGACGCCCGGAACATTCTCATTCATGTACTTCGCCATACCGGCAGCCTTCAGCGGAATGATACCCGCCATAATGTGCGTCTTGATACCGGCCTTGTCCACCTCGTCCATGAAGCGCTTCAGGCTGTCAAGATCAAAGATTCCCTGCGTCTGGATATACTGCGCGCCCGCGTCGACCTTCTGGCGCAGCTTGTTGATCTGCAGGAACAGCGGCTCGTAGACCGGCGTCACGACCGCGCCCTTGTAGAAGCTCGGCGCTCCTCCGTCGATGTCGTTGCCGCCGCAGTCCTTTCCGGTGATCTCCATCAAGGAGAGCATGTTGAGAATACCGACCGAATCCAGATCATAGACCGGCTTCGACTGACTGCAATCGCCGACCGTCGGATGGTCGCCGGTCAAGGCCAGCATCGTGTCAATACCGAATGCCGCCGCGGAGAGCATATCGCCCATAATTCCCATACGGCTGCGGTCGCGGCCCGTCACCTGAATGATCGGCTCAAGTCCGGCCTGCTTCAGCTTGATGCAGAGCCCGAGGGAGGAAGCCTTCAGGCAGGCAGACTGCATATCCGTCACGTTGACGCCGTGCACCTTGCCCTTTAAGAGCTCCGCCGACGCCATCTGTTCTGTAAAATCATATCCCTTCGGGGGAGCCATCTCCACGGTAATACCAAATTTTCCGCCTTCCAGCGCATTCTTTAACATTCCCATCACTTATTCCCCCTGATATTGATTGTTCTAGGATAGGCGACCTTCTCATAGCCCTTGTCATCGCGGCGCTTCTCGAGCAGATCAAGCTTGCCGAGGGCTTCCAGGCGCTTGTAAATCAGAACCCAGGCACAGTCGTTCTCCGGATTGACCTCGCACTTGCCGTTCTTCGCTCCGCCGCAGGGACCGTTCACGAGCGACTTCGCGCAGCGGGTGATCGGGCAGATACCGCCAGTCGTGCCGAGCAGGCAGTCGCCGCACAGGTGGCAGGCCTCCTCAAACAGGCCGAAGCGCACCACCTCGCCGAGGAACATCGTGTTGTTCGACGGATAGACCGGCACCGGGCTGTGGTTCGCCGCTACCTGCGTACCGTCGCCGCAGGCCATGCAGACGACCGCATCCGGACATTCCTTGATCAGCTTTTTCATCGCTGTCTTCGTAGACATATTCATGCAGCAGTAATCTGACATGCCGGTAGCAACCACGGTCTTTCCCTTCGACTCGAGGTACTCTTTGAGCGCCTTAATCTCAGGTTCGCCGCCCGTCGCGCAGGCCGTCGCGCAGCTGCCGCAGCCGAGAATCGCGATCTTCTGCGCGTCACCGATCATGGCCATGAGCTCTTCTATCGGTTTTTTCTTTGTGATGATCATGATGCCATCTCCTTTGGTTTTATATGATTTTTATATTTTAGTACAAGTCCCGGTTTTTTTCAATGCACATTGTGAAGAAATTCGCAAATTCATTCCTCCTCGTCCTCCAGAAGCAGCGCTTCCTCCTTCTCAATCCCCAGATAGGGCAGAATATTTTCAAAAATGTCTCGCACGGCCGGCGCGCAGACCGTGCCGCCGTAATAGGTTCCTTGCGGATTGTAGACGATGCAGAGTGCCAGCACCTGCGGATCGTCCGCCGGAGCGAAACCGAGGAAGGAAGAAATATACTTGTTCGCGCTGCGCGGCAGAGTCTGGGAGGTTGCGGTCTTGCCGCCGATCCGGTAACCCGGGATGTAGGCCTTATTGCCGCCGCCCTCGGAGACGACTTTCTCCAGAATCTCCCGCATCTGGGCGGAGACCTCCTCCATCACGATGCCGTCCGTCTCTTCATACTGAAAGGTTTTCAGTACATTTCCCTCCTGATCCTCGACCGCCACCGCGAAGTGCGGCGTCACCCGGCGGCCTCCGTTGATCACGGAACTCGCCATCACGGCGAGCTGCACCGGCGTAATCTGAAAGGACTGCCCGAAACTCATCGTCGCGAGCTCGACCTCGCCGATATTTTCCAGCTCGTGCATGATCGTGGATGCCTCGCCGGGAATATCGATGCCGGTCTTCGTGAGCAGGCCATAATCGGTGAAATACTGGTAGTAGAGCTCCGCGCCCATCTTAAGGCCCATCGTCATCAGGGCAGGATTGCAGCTGTGCTCCATGGCTTCCGTAAAAGTCTGCGTCCCGTGCCCTGTTGTCTTCGCGCAGCGAATCTTCCGATCCTCGACAATCTTATAGCCGGGGCAGGAAAAGGTATCACTCAGAGTGGAGGTTCCCGACAGCAGCGCCGCGGAGGAGGTAAAAATTTTGAAGGTGGAGCCCGGTTCATAAGTATCATTGACGCACTGATTGCGCCACATCTGATTGAGCGCGTCCTGATATTCCGCGTCCGTCATCGAAGAGCTGTCTTCCCCTGTGTTCAGCGTGTAGGGGTCATTCAGGTCGAACTCCGGCACATTGACGCAGGCGTAGATCTCGCCGTTCTGCGGATTCATGATCAAGATCGACACATAATCGGCCTCCTTCGCCTCCAAAAGCTTCAGAGCCTCCTGCTGCGCGTAAGCCTGAATACTGTAGTCCAGACTGAGCACCAGATTGTTTCCGGGAACGGACTCCACACGTTCCTCCTTCGCGTTCTCGATCTCAATACCGCGGGCGTCAGTCAGCGTCAGGATGGTACCGGGGATTCCCTCGAGGTACTCGTCGTATTTCACTTCCAGACCGATGATCCCCTGATTGTCGCTGCCCGTAAAGCCGAGCACCTTGGAGGCCAGCTCCCCATAAGGATAATAGCGCTTATAATCCTCGTCGACCTTCACGCCGGCGTAGCCGTAAGCGCGGATGGCATCCCCGGTCTCAATGTCAACGTTGGATTTGACGCGTTCGATGGAGCTGACCTTCTCCACCCGCGTGCGCGCCTCCTCCTCACTGATGCCAAGCTCCGTGACCAGCATGGCGATCACACCCTCCGGATCCTCGATCTGGCTGTGAATGACGGAAATCGTACAGACCGACTCATTGTCCGCCAACACCGTTCCGTTTCGGTCAAGGATCTGCCCGCGCGCGGCCTTGACGCTGCGCTCGCGCTCGTGCAGATCCTGCGCCAGCTCCTGATAATATTCCGACTCAAAAATCATGAGCTGCACGAGCCGCCCGATAAGTACAAGCATCAGCAGCAGGCAGATGACAAACACCAGCACAATTTTCTTTCTGTGAAAGGTCTTACAGCGCAAAAAAACACCTCATAAGAAGCTTTTTTCTATCTTATGAGGTGTTATGGTGTTTTCATACAAGATACTGTGAATACATCCCAGACTCCTCGCTTCAAAGAGCGCCTGTTTGCGAAGGCCGATGGATACACAGGCTGTCACTCCGTCGGATTCTCGTCCTCGTCCTCGGACAGGGCGTCTTCCGGCTCGACATCCACCAGATTATCGTTGACCGGCGTGTCGCCCAGCACATCGTCGGAATCCTCCGTCTCCGGATCTGGCATTGTCACCGTCTCGCCGGTCTGCGGATCGACCAGCGTCCCATCTTCTGTCGCCTCTTCCTCCTCCGTCTCTTCGGTCTCTTCCGTGCTCTCCTCTTCCTCGGCTTCGATCTCGTCTAGCAGATCCTCCGGGATTTCCTCCGTCTGCGGAATATTCAGATAGGGAAGCGCTTCTTCCATAATATTCTTCCAGATCTCTATCGCATAGGAGGCGCTGGACTGTTTCTCCGCGTTCGGCTCATCCACGATCACATAGAGCACCACCTGCGGGTCGTCCGCCGGGGCAAAACCGATGAAGGAGACCAGATAGTTGGTCTTATCTCGCGGAATTTTCTCGGCCGTACCCGTCTTTCCTCCGAGCGAGTAACCTGCGATGCGCGCGTTACGTCCGGTCGGCGTATTGCCGTTCGCGTCGTCATCTCCGTAGATCGTCTCATAAAGATACTGCCGGAGAATTTCCGAAGTTTTCGATGAGATCGGCTCGCGCAGAACAGTCGGTTCGATCGTCTTCACCGTTCCGCCGTCACTGTCGAGAATTTTGCTGACCACATGGGGCTGGTAGTAATAACCGCCGTTAATGCAGGCGCTGAAGGCCGCCGCCATCTGCACCATCGTCACATTGTAGTTCTGCCCGAAGGAGTTCGTCGCCAGATCCGTACTGCCCATGATCAGGCTGCTGTCGCTCGTCGCCATGCTCTCGGAATAATAGATGAGGCTGTCCGTCCTCGCCTCACCCGGCAGATCAATACCGGTCCGCAGTCCCAGATTAAACAAATTCTGGTAGATCGAAAAATTGTCGGTACCCAGCTTCGACGCGATCTGCATCAAGGCGTCGTTGCAGGAAAAGGTGAGCGCACCCTGCAGGTCGATAATCCCGTGTCCGGAGCGGTGGGAACAGTAGATCGTATAGCCTCCCACCTCCTGATAGCCGTCACAGAGGAAGGTCTCCCCATCGTAGACTGCTCCGGTCTCGAGCGCCGCCGCGATCGTCAGAGGTTTCGCCACGGATCCGGGCTCGTAGGTGTCGCTGACACAATAATTCCGCCAGAGCTCGTTGAGCAGTTCGAGACGCTCATCCTCCGTGAGCGCTTCGTATTCCTCCTCCGTACAGACGCCGTTCGCCACCAGATCGTAGGGATTATTGAGGTCATAGCTTCGGTTGCTGGCCATCGCCAGAATCTCGCCGGTATTCGGATCCATCATGATCGCCGCCGCCGTTGAGCTGCCCTCGCCCTCACGGTAATTGTCAGTATATTTTTGCTGAAACTCAGCGATCGCTTCCTCCACGATCCGCTGCAGCGTCACGTCGATCGTCGAGACGACACTGTAGCCGTCCACGGCAGCCTGTACCGTCGTCTCCTGCTCCATATCCTCATTGAGGTAATTGTAGCTCCGCCCATTCTCGCCGTTCAGGATGTCCGAGTATTCCTGCTCGATCCCGTACTGTCCGACATCGCCGGAGACCGTGTAGCCGATCACATTGCAGGCAAGAGAATCATAGGGATACGTGCGCACGTACGTGTCTTCCATCCAAACGCCTGCGATCCTGCTGCCGCTCTCATCCGCGAGGTCTTCGAATTCCTGTATCTCGTCCTTGCTCAGCTCTTTCGCGAGCACGACGTAATGGCTGCTCTTCTTTTCCTCCATAATGGTGTCGAGCTCGCTGCGGTCCAGGCCAAAACAGTCTACCAGCGCCTGCAGCGTCGGCTCCACGTAATCCTCGTCGGCGTCCTCATCATAGTATTCCCAGAGTACGCCCGGATCCAGAATCACGTTGTACATCTTTTCACTCGTCGCCAGCACGATCCCGTTCCGGTCGTAAATATCGCCGCGCCTGTAGGGGAGCGTCGTGCTGTCCGTGTCCTGCTGGGAGAGCACGCGCTTCGTGTACTGGTCGCCGCTGACCCGATTGATATAGACCAGACGGACAATGATACCAAGCAGAATCAGCACAATCACGACAAACAGCAGCGCCAGCTTCTGCTTCATCCGCAGCGTTATTCGTTGTTTTCTTGTCAGTTTTTTCTTCTTTCCAGGCACAAAACTCTCCTCTGCCTGTGAGCCTACTCAGACGGGATCTCCCCGTTCTGTCTCACATAGTCGTCCGTCCCGCTGTCATAAAGAATGACCTGACTGGAATCCGCATAGACCATTCCCAGTTCCTCGGTTGCCACCTCACGGATATATTCCAGATCGACGTTTGACATGATACGCGTGTAATAGTCATCATTTTCTGTCCGCAGCTCCTCGAGCTCGGATTCCAGCGAGGAAATATTTTTCACCCTGCTGGTCGTCTCCGCCTGCAGCTGCAGATAATTGACGCAGGACCACATCAGCAGACAGGCCGCCACGACCAGAAAAAAGGTATAGACAATATTGACGTACTGTACGCTGTTTTTCTCCGCCTGCCGGTATTCCCGCCGCCGGGGCCGCCCGCTTCTGCGCGGCTCCTCCTGTGGCTGCAGTCTGCGTACCGTATTCCCTTCAATCACGCTACGGCTTCTTCTGGCTGCCATACTTCAGATTCCTCCCCTATATCCACTCATACTCGCTCAAAGACACGCAGCTTTGCGCTTCTGGAGCGGTTATTCTCCCTCAATTCCTCTTCACCCGGAAGAATGGGTTTTCTCGTCAGTACCCTTCCCTTCGGCTTCTTCCCGCACACACAGACCGGAAAATCCGGCGGGCAGGTGCAGGGGTGCTCATTCTTCCGAAACGCGTTTTTCACGATCCGGTCTTCCAGCGAGTGAAAGCTAATCACGCAGAGCCTTCCTCCCGGATTCAGGAAGTCGATTAGATCGTCCAGCGAATCCTCGAGCACCTCCAGTTCCCGGTTCAGCTCGATCCGAAGCGCCTGAAAGGTCTGCTTGGCAGGATGCCCCTTTTGCATCCGAACCTTCGCGGGAATCGCCGCTTTGATGATCTCCACGAGTTCCCCCGTCGTCTCAACAGGCTTTTCTGCCCGCGCCTTCACAATGTGTTTCGCAATGTTCTTTGCAAATTTATCTTCCCCGTAGTCACGGATGACACGGTATAGTTCCATCTCACTGTAGCCGTTGACGATGTCTGCGGCTGTCCGTTCCTGCCGCTGGTCCATCCGCATGTCGAGCCGCGCATCCTCCCGGTAGGAAAAACCCCGCTCCGCCTCATCAAACTGATAGGAGGAAACCCCGAGATCCAGCAGGATACCGTCCACACCGGACACGCCTTTCTCTCCCAGCAGTGCTCTCAGCTGTTCATAATTCCCGCGGATGATGGTCGCACGGTCTGCAAAGGGCTTCAAGCGCTCCGTCGCCGCCGCGATCGCTGCCGCGTCCTGATCAATCCCGTAAAAATGTCCTTCTTCCGACAACCGCCTGCACACCTCGAAGGCATGTCCGCCGCCGCCGAGCGTCCCGTCGGCATAGATCCCGTCAGGTCGGATATGGAGCTGTTCGATCGTCTCCGCAAGCATCACGGAGTAATGACTGAATTCCATAGGATCCGCCTCACTCTCTGCCGCTTAAGTAATTCAGATGGCCCGCAATCGTGTCCATATCGCTGAAATCGGCATTCTGCTTCCAGTGTTCCTCGTTCCAGATTTCGATGTGATCGAGCATACCGGCCAGCAGCACGTCCTTCTCCAGACCCGCGAACTCTCTGAGTGTCACGGGGAGCAGGATGCGCCCCTGCTTGTCCAGCTCGCAGGTGCAGGCTCCGGCGATGAGGAAGCGGGTGAAAAGTCTTGCGTTCTTATCCGTGAGCGGAAGCTTCTTCAATTCCTCGACATAGGCCTCCCAGCTGTCCATCGGATACACGAAAAGACAGCCATCCAATCCCCTCGTCACCACGAATTCCGCTCCAAGCAGCTCCCGGAATTTCGAAGGCATGATCAGCCTGCCCTTGGGATCAATCGTATGTCTGTACTCACCCATGAACATGCGCGTCACCCTCTTTCGTGGGCGGAAATCCTCCACTTTACTTCACAATAAAACCACTTTCCGCCACTTTTCACCACCAACACGTTCATCATACCCCGTTTTTATGGAAATTGCAATAGAAATCTTA
>JAJQBC010000097.1 GCA_021203465.1 Lachnospiraceae bacterium
GACTAACTCCAATTTTCGCCTGTGCCTGCGTGTACACGACATACACGACTCGATCTATATGCTGCGAAATTAGTACTCTGATTATATCACGCAGGCCGGGCGCGGTTATCTGCAAGTCGGCAGCGACGAGATCTACGAGCAGTTCCAGTCCGGCTACAGCGGCGCGGAGTACGTGGATGACCCGGCGCAGAATCGCCCTTCCGTGGCTGTAATGCTGACGCGGACCGGCCGGGTTTCTTTGGAGGGGAACGCTTCCGGGCCGAAGCGCCGCGCGGACGGTACGGCAGTCACGCAGCTCGACGCGGTTATCGCATACTTATCGCGCATCACGAAGGAGCATCACTATGACCGGGAAATGCTGCTCTGGCTGCCGGTGCTCCCGCGGGAGCTTTATCTTAACGAGCTGGAAGGCTACGAGGAGCAGAAGAAAAAGATACCGGGAGCGTCCTGGAGTCTCGACGCGATGATCGGCCTTTACGACGATCCGGCAAATCAGGCGCAGAAGCCGCTGCATGTGTCCTTCTCGGAGGGCGGTCATCTGGCGGTCTGCGGGGCGGTGACCAGCGGCAAGAGCACCTTTGTGCAGACGCTGCTTTATTCCCTGCTGGAGCGCTACACGCCGGCGGAGCTGAATTTCTATGTGCTGGACTACAACAGCCGCATGCTGCTGCCCTTCGCGGAAGCACCGCACTGCGGCGGTGTGATTCTCGACACGGACGAGGAGAAGGTGAAGCGCTTCTTTCACATGCTGTCCCAGATGATGGAGGAGCGGAAAAACCAGTTTGGCGGCGGAAACTACAGTCAGTATGTGCGTGCCTGCGGCGGTGAGGTGAAGCTTCCGGCGGTGCTGATCGTGATCGACAATTACGCGGGATTTCGCGAGAAGACGGGCTCACAGTTCGACGACTTTATGGTGCGGCTGTCCCGTGAGGGCGCGGGCTACGGTCTGTTTCTGGTGCTGACGGCGGGCGGTTTTGGCGCGAGCGAGATTCCGGCCCGGCTCGGTGGAAACATGCGCACGGTGATCTCCCTTGAGATGGGGGATAAATTCAAGTATGCAGAAGTCATGCGTGTCTCGCGGATCGGAATCGTACCGGAGACCGATGTGAAGGGGCGCGGCCTGGCGAATGTCGGCGGAAATATTCTGGAATTCCAGACCGCGCTGGCGAGAAAGGCGCCGGACGCCTACGCGCTGTCCGAGGGCATCCGTGCAGTCTGTAAGAAGGTGGCGGAGGGCTGGAGCGGAAAGCGGGCGGCCCGTATCCCGGTCATACCGGAGAAGCCGACGCTTGCCGATCTGCAGGAGGCGGAGGGATATGAGGCGGCGCAGGAGAGCCGCCGTTATCTGCCGCTCGGCTACCTCGAGCAGGACGCTTCTCTCTACAGCATCGACCTGTGGCGTACGTATTGTTATCTGATTCAGGGAAAGAGCCGGACAGGAAAGAAGAATGTGCTGAAGCTTCTTATGCATGCAGCAGTCCGGAAAGCGGGCGCGCGCGTCTGCCTGATCGAACTGAACGGGAAGGAACTGCAGTCCACGGTGGAGCTTCTGGCGGTCGAGTACCTGTCGGAGGAGACGGCGGTTTACGAGTTCTTCAAGTCCACGGTGCCGGTCTTCAAGGAGCGGAATCAGCACAAGCGTCAGTTGCTTGCGGAGGGACTGGAGGGCGACACGCTCGCCGAACAGATGAACGGGGGACAGCAGATCTTCATCTTTATCGCCGATATGCTCAGTTTTCTGCAGATGGCCTACCGGCCTTCGGAGGGTGTGGGAGACATCCACGCCTATCTGGAAAATATCACAGAGAAAGGCAGCAGCCATGGTTTTTATTTCTTTGGCTGTATGCTTCCGGAACAGCACGCGCAGATTTCCGCAAGGCCGGTGTATGCGAACATGATTTCTTATCAGACGGGCATACACCTTGGAGGAAATACGGGTGCGCAGTGCCTGTTCCAGTTTACCAACATTCCGCATATGGAGCAGCTGAAGGCCGCGAAGCCGGGGACGGGACTGATCCCGGACGCGGAAGACGCGTCAGTGTCCCGCAAGCTTGTACTTCCGCTGTACAGGGGGAGTAAATGATCTGTACAGTGTTTCGCACCGCGAAGGCGGAGGCGGCTCTGATCGAGGAGGAACTGCGGAGGAAAACGGCGCTTGCTACCGATGAGCGGCTGGTCGTCGTGGGTCTGTTCACGCGGGATGCCTACCAGAGGTTTCTGGACGGCGAGGAGCGGGCGGATGTGATCTGCGTCGATGTCTCCGCGACGCCCGGGATCGGCCATGCGGAGGCGCTGCGCAGGAGATGTCCGGCTGCGGCGATCGTGCTGCTGGCGGACGTGAAGACGCCGCCGACCGCTTATATGAAACCCACGATTCTGGCCGCGGCGCTGCTCCTAAAGCCGCTGAGCGTAGAGACGGTGCGCGGCGTGGTGGAGGAGGTCTTCCGCTGTTTTCTGGAGAAAGAGCCGGATGACGGGAGCGTATTCCTTGTGGAGACGCGCGAGGGAAAGGAACGGATTCCCTGGTCAGATATTCTCTACTTTGAAGCACGTGCGAAGAAGATTTACGCCTGCACCGCGGACAGTGAGTATGGCTTTTACGATACGATGGACGCCCTGGAAGAGAGGCTGAAAGACCGCTTCGTGCGCTGCCACAGGAGTTATCTGGCGAACAGGAAACTGATCGAGAAGGTGCGCCTCTCACAGAATTTCATCACCCTGCAGGGCGATGTGGAGCTGCCGCTGTCGCGCAGCTACAAGGGCGTATTGAAGGAGATGAAGTGATGAAGGACAGAGTACATTTATTTACAAAGGAAGAGTTTGTCCTTCTCGCTGCCTGCGCGGGGATACACAGGATGTACGGCTTTGAGACGGGGGCGGACGCGCTGAAGCGGGAAGGCGCGATCGCGGCGTTGCAAAAACTGCATGTCCGTGGCTGTGTGGAGACAGAGGATGACAGGTTCCGGCTCTGCGGGGAGACGAAGGATCTGTTTGCTGGGATACGTGAGGCGGCGACGACGCTGGAGGTGCGCAAATCAAACGGAAGAAGCTGTATGATTTACATAGGCTCTGAGGCGGTGCGGGTCGCGCCGTCCGTCAGGAGACAGGGAATGCTGGAGGTGCAGGGAATCGCCGTCGCCGATTTGTGGGATTTCCTGCAGGACGAGGGGTGGATATCGAAGGAACAGGAAGAGAGAATGGAGGAGATTCTGTGATACTTGTGGATATTCTGGTGGCGGCAAATGGAAGGCAATATGATTTCCGTCTGGATGAGGACGCGTACACGGCCGTGATCGTGGATGAAATAGGAAAGCAGCTCTCGCCGACGGGCGATGCATCGGACTTGCTGCTCTGCGATTACGAGGCGGGGCAGATCCTGCCGCTCGACCGGACGCTGAAGCAGCTCGGCATCGGAAATGGAAAAAAGCTGGTGCTGGTCTGAAAATGTGTCGTTCGTCAGAAAAACAGGTCGTCTGTCGCGTTTCATCCGCAGCAGATGCAAGGCGTGATATTGTAGTATCTGCAAGGAGGGAAACATGTTAGCAATCGACGTCAGACAGGTAAACAGGACGCTTACTTCCATGGAGAACTGCCTGCGAAAACTCGAGGCTCTGAATGACGAGGTCGATCAGGTGAGCCGGAAGCTCCGCGAGTATACGGAGATGGAAGAAGTGGTGGCGAGTCTCCATGTTCAGACGGTGCAGATTGGCGAGCAGAACTACAGTCTGAAGCGGATGACGGACAAGCTTGCCGACATTGTGCAGATCTACAATGATCGCGAGACGGCTATTGCAGGTTATGCGGAAGAAGCCGATGCGGCGGCGGGAAGTGCGGCGGTCACGAACTGGGAAGTCCCGGGATGGATCTTCCGGATATTAGGACAGGAGGGATGAAAGGATGATTCCGTACACGGAGGTTGACACGGCCAGAATGAACCAGGACATCAGAGTGCTGGAACAGGAGATTGCGAATGCCCGGAGCGGACTCGACAAGATGATGCAGGAGATCGAACAGCTCAATTCCATGTGGGTTGGCAAGGCAAATATGGCGTTTCGGGTGCAGGTGGCGAAGGATCAGACGACGATGAACGAAGTGCTTGACGAGATGGACCGTCTGGTTGACTGCATGACCTATGCGAGCAGCGAGTATGCAAAGTGTGAGAGTGAAGTCCGTAGCGTTGTGGACAGCATCAGAGTATAAGGAGGGATAGAAACATGGCAATAGCAGGTTTGACGCTGGACAGCTTCCTGAGCGTGCTGAAGGTCAATCCCCAGGTGATGCTGACAAAGGCCTCCACTGTCAACACACAGATCGGGAACATGAAGAAAGCGTTCGAGGAGCTCGAAGCTTCTGTTAACAACACGAAGAACTACTGGATTGGGGACGCAGGGGACGCGCATCGCGCCTATTATACGAACCGAAAGGCGGAGATCGAGGAAATTTTTGCAAGACTTCAGGAACATGTGACGGATTTGCAGCAGATGTCCGCGGTGTATTCGGGGGCGGAGCAGGAAGCGGAAGCGACGGCGGAGGAACTTCCGTCGGATGTGATCGTATAGGAGGTGCAGCATGAAGACGGCTTCAGAAATTCGCTTTAATTACAATCAGGCGCTCGCGAGAGCGCAGGAACTGGAGGAGGTTGCTTCTGAGATGAAATCGCTCGCGAATAAAGAGCTGGCGGATTCCATGCAGAATCTTTCGACGGTCTGGCAGGGAGACTCGGCAACGGCTTTTCTTGGAAAAGGGGCGACGCTGAAAGAGAAAGTTTTAAAAAGTGCAAAAGGCCTGGAGGAGACGGCGACCACGATTCGAAATGTAGCAAAACGAATCTATGATGCGGAGATGGCGGCCTACAGGCTTGCAATGGCAAGAAAGTACAACGATTAAACAAAATTTAAGGAGGAACAAAAGGATGGCATTGATCAGAGTAACGGCAACACAGCTGAAGGCGCAGGCGGAGGAGCTCAGGACGCTGAACTCCCAGTATAAGGATCAGGTGACAGAACTCGAGACTTGTGAGACGAATCTGGCCGGTATGTGGGAAGGCGAGGCGCGGGACGCGTTCCACAACGCCTTCAACAGCGACAAGACCCAGATGACGAACTTTTACACGCTGATCGAGCAGTACGTCGCGAAGCTTCTGACGATCGCCGCGAAGTACGAGCAGGCGGAAGCGACGAACCAGGAAATCGCAACAGTTCGGAACTACCAGTAGAGCGCAGCAGAGAACTGAAAACGGCGTAATTACGTCGGAGAACAAACAATCAAGAATACCGTATGGCATAAGCCGAAAGGAGATATAGAAAATGGAAGGAACGTTAAGAGTAACACCGGAGCAGCTGCAGTCGGCGGCGAGTGAATTTTCGAGCAGAGGAACCACAGTAGGAAACCTGACCTCCCAGATGACGAATCTGGTGACGGGGCTGAGCAGTATCTGGGAGGGCGAGGCCTTTACAGCTTACACGACGAAGTTCCGGCAGCTGGATGACGATATTCAGAAGATCATCCGCATGATCACGGAGCACAGCGAGGATCTGACCGAGATGGCGCGCATCTACAGCGAGGCCGAGACCGCGAATCAGGAGGAGATCGCGAGCCTGGCGGGGGATGTGATCGTTTAAGAGAATGAAATGAAGCATACTGACCGGATGAGGCAAAGTATGGAGAAAAAGAGGGAGAACAGGATGAAACAAAGAAATCGACGGAAATCTCCCGGCGCAAAACAGGCCCTGTGCCTGTCTTTGTGCTGTGTTTTGCAACAGTGAATTCCTGATTGATATCTATGGAAACAAGGCACCGGACAACGACAGACCCTGTCTGTCGGTTTGGTCTCTGCAGCAGGGACATCAGATGGACAAACCGGCTACGGGGTCTTTGACCTGTTCACCGGAAGACAGCTTCTGGACTATAAGTACAGCTCTATACAGTACGTATCCGGCTATATCTATGCGCTGGATAATGCGCAGAATACCTGGACGATATACAAGGTGAACCTGTCGCTTTAGATTTTGCCGGATGAGCAGGCAAAGGAGGAAGAAACGTGAAAGTACAATTCAGGCTTGTGTGAAGTGTCATTCGTCGGAAAAACAGGTCGTCTGTCGGGATTCTGACGCTCCTTCCGAGTGATGTGTTATCCTGTACTTGCAGGAAACGAAAACGGCTGCTTACAGAAGTCAGCCGAAATCAACACAGCAAAACAGAGAAGGGAGACTGCAATATGACAACTACAAAGAAAGCATTTCAAACACGTTTCATTACACTTTTACTGGCATGCGCGCTTATTTTTACTGCAGTGCTGACCAACACAACCATGACCGTTTTTGCAGCAACGACGGGAGGAACCGACACCAAGACTATTACAGTAAAAACACAGTCTAATTGGTACAAGCCAGGTTCAGAGAGCATTACCCTCAGACAGAATAAACAGACGATCACTTACAAAAATGTTTCTGGAAAGGCAAAAGAAATAACAGGCTATTATGGTTATTATACCATTACCGTTTATAACAAAACAGACAATAAGACCAGCACAGTTTACTGGAAGGGCGGAAAAACCTACAAAATTTCCCTTGGTCGAGATAAGACTTATTCTATTAAGGTGGCCTATAATGCAAGCCAGACAAACTTAAAGGCATTAGCGGCGATGCCCAAGACGGGGTGGAGGAATATGAGCTATACATCTGCAAGCTGGTATGTAAGTTCAACCTGTAAGGTTTCCAGTTATCACTAATTTCCCCAGTATCAGACAGAAGTTTCGGGAAAGAAGCTACTGACAACCAAAGTCAGAGAAATTAAAGGAGGAACAAAAAGATGGCATTGATCAGAGTAACGGCAACACAGCTGAAGGCGCAGGCGGAGGAGCTCAGAACGCTGAACTCCCAGTATAAGGATCAGGTGACAGAACTCGAGACCTGTGAGACGAATCTGGCCAGTATGTGGGAAGGCGAGGCGCGGGACGCGTTCCACAACGCTTTCAACAGCGACAAGACCCAGATGACGAATTTTTACACGCTGATCGAGCAGTACGTCGCGAAGCTTCTTACGATCGCCGCGAAGTACGAGCAGGCGGAGGCGACAAATCAGGAAATCGCGACAGTCCGGAACTACCAGTAGAGCGTCAGCTCAACAGCCATAGCACTGGAACAGGCAAGACGTGTCTCTTACCAGGACAAAAGTCAAACGGGCAGACTGTTTTACGCTGACGCGCGGCTACAGTCTGAGATTATCAAAGAACATACCGATACACAAGCCGAAAGGAGATATAGGAAATGGAAGGAACATTGAGAGTTACACCGGAGCAGCTGCAGTCGGCGGCAAGCGAATTTTCGAGCAGAGGAACCACAGTAGGAAACCTGACCTCTCAGATGACGAATCTGGTGACGGGTTTGAGCAGTATCTGGGAGGGCGAGGCTTTCACGGCTTACACGACGAAGTTCCGGCAGCTGGATGACGATATTCAGAAGATCATCCGCATGATCACGGAGCACAGCGAGGACTTGACCGAGATGGCGCGCATCTACAGCGAGGCCGAGACTGCGAACCAGGAGGAGATCGCGAGTCTTGCGGGTGATGTGATCGTTTAGAAAGTCGTATCAAAACCGCCGGATGCAGCCGCGCTCCGGCGGTGAAACAAGAAAGAGAAGGGAGTACGGTTATGTACTGTAGATATTGTGGTTCGGAGAACGCAGACAACAGCAGATATTGTAGAAATTGCGGGGCGGATATGTATCCGCAGGAGTATGGAAACTCAGGAAATTATGGGAACTCCCAGAATTATGGGGCTTCGTCGATGTCGGAACCCTCTGTTTCGGTGAATCTGCTGTTGACGATCGCTGCCGTTGCGCTTGCCATCCTGTATGGACAGAGAGCAGTTCGGGTAATCTGGAGTGCCATTATGCTTCTCACCCGTTCGTCTTCGTTGCCTGCCATGCTGCGCGGACTGCTCAACATCGGATTGATATTTGTTATCTGCGCCGCGCTCTGCTATGTCCTCCTTGTGTTTGGCCTGCGCAGAACGCAGGAGACGACAGAACCGCTGTATCTGGGCGTTATTATTCTGGCAGGCGCAAGGATTGTATGGGCACTGATCTGGATGCTGATCCTGAGCGTCACATATCTGGTAAGCTGGTATGGTCTTTTTCAGGATCTGTTTGGCTCTCTGGTTTTTACTTTTCTGAAGACAGCTCTGTGTGCGGGTCTTACCGTTGGGGTTCTGTTCCTCCTTCTTACGCTTGCAGGGAGGAGACCCTTTGCAGGAAGATCAAAAGAGGAGCTGGCAGCCATGCTGGGAGAGTTGCCGAATATTCTGCTGAACAGCAATATCTGGGTAAAAGATAAGACATCCCGGACAGATGCGGATGGGGCAGCCTATGGACAGAATTACAATCAGGGTTATGCTTATGCGCAGAACGGCGGTCAGAATTACAGCCAGAATCCCGGGCAGAGTATGCAGCCGCAGCCGATGCATCGCCCCGATGACAGACTGAAGACGGACAGAAGTCTTCTGAAGTACATTTTGTTTTCGATCATCACCTGTGGAATCTATAATTATATCTTTTATTATGAGATTGCGAAGGACATCAACAAGATCTGCTGGGATGACGGGAAAAAGACGACCGGTCTGGTTGGCTATATCGTCTTTACCATTATCACCTGTGGGATATACAGCTTTGTCTGGCATTATAAATTTGCCGAGCGCCTGGCGGATAACGCGCCTTCCTATGGAGTGAACATCCGGGAGGGCGGCAGCACGGTGCTGCTGTGGATGATCGTCGGAGCTTTCCTCTGTGGAATCGGGCCGTTTGTGGCGATCCATACACAGATCAAAAACCTGAACGCCATGGCGAAAGCGTACAACGCCAGATATTATCCGGAGATGAACGAAAGCCATACACAACCGAATTAAAAAACAAAGAAAAAAGGAAGGAGGTGTCTCATGGCAGATTATAAGGTGCTGGCGTCCGGCATGCAGAGGGAGGCCATTGTACAGGCAAATATTGCAATGAAACTGAACGGTTATGCCAAAAGGGTCAGGACAGTACGCACAAAGTTATCGATGAGTTCCTCTACTGCCAGCGCGATCAAAAGTAAACTGAAATCACAGGCAGACGCAATAGACGAGGAACGTGAGCTGACAATGAAGATGGCTTACGGTCTGGATGATATCCGCGATCTTTATGAAGAGACGGAAAAGCGGATCGTGGGAGGGGATGTTTCAGGAGACACGGATGCAGGCGGCAATCAGCAGGTGCTGGTTGAACTGGCAACCTCTGCCAGAGATATTCTTGATCGATTTATAAGTGGAGTCACGCCGGATTTTTCATCTGTGATTGATGTCAGCAAGCTTGATATCAGCGGCGCGCTGCTCAGCGGTTCAACGACGGCTGCGGGAACAATTCTGGGATTTGACGCATCCGTAACTGCGGAGGGCGAACTGATCGGAGGTTCGGTGACGACAAAATCGAAGGCGAAATGGGATCTGGACGAGGGCGATTTTGGAATGGAAGCAGGCATCGAGGCAGAGGGTCATCTGGCGCAGGGCGAGGTGTCGGGAAGTATCGGGTTGCTTAGCGGTTCGCTCTCCGGGACAGTGGGAGCAATATCGGCGACCGGTTCTGTAGGGGTTTCTCTGTTTAAGGATGGGAAATTAACTCCATCGCTTACAGCCGAAGCGAAAGCAGAAGCCAAAGGAGTGTCAGGTGAGGCAGAAGTCTCTTATGGTTCGGAGACGACAAATGCGCATGTGAAAGCCAGCGGTACCATCGGAAGTGCGAGTGCGGAAGCGAGTGCAAAGGCAGGCGTGATCACTTATGAGGATGACAATGGGAACACTGTGACGACCTATGGCGTGCAGGGCAAGGTCGGAGCAGAGGCCTATGTTGCGGAAGGAAGCGTGTCAGGTGGCTTCACCATCTTTGGTATTACGATCGATGCCAGCGTTACCGGCAAGGCTGGAGGAGCCGGGGTCTCAGCATCAGGACAGGTCACAGCAGGCGGCGTTTCCGGGTCGATTGGAGCCGGTCTTGGCCTGGGTGTTGGATTCAGCATCAGCATAGACTGGAGCAATTTCTCACTTTGGTGATGGTTATTCGAGCGCAGCTATGATAAAATATAAAAAACAGGAGGATAGAATTATGTATAAAGATATGTTGCCGATCGGTTCGGTTGTACTTCTCAAGGGCGGCGATAAGAAGATTATGATCTGTGGACGCATCCAGTCCAAAGCAGGAGAAGATGTTATCTATGATTACTCGGCCTGCTATTACCCGGAAGGGATTCTCAGCGCTTCGTCGATGTTCTTCTTCAACAGGGATGCGATTGATACGGTTTATTTCCTTGGTTTTCAGGATAAAGAAGAGCTTAATTACCGTCACAACGTGCTGGATAATCTCGGCGAGTTGGAGATCCGGGACGGAGCGATCGTTCCGAAGAAATAGGAGAAGAAAATGATACTGAAACTGTCGCAGACAGAAAAAGAGCTTTACAGCGCCCGGTTTGAGATCTGCCGGGAGTCAGCACAGGCTGGAACGGTATCGCTTCAGGGAACGATGGGTTCCAGAAATGCTGTGATCGGCGGGAATTTTTACAGAACCCGCTTCGAGATGGAATTCGGTGAAAACCATTATATGGCGGGGAGCGGATTCCGTCCCTATCGCCTGGTTCAGGATGGCGTAGAAGTGGGAGTCGTCTGCCAGACGATGTTCAGCGGTGGATTTTTTAACAAGTTTGAGTACTATATGATGATGAAAAACGGGCAGGCTTACGACATGTATCCGGTCGGGCTGGGCAAGGAGGGAAACAAATACCCGGTTTACTGCGGCGATGTACAGATAGCCATGGCGGAGAAGGACTGCGTGGTCTACGATGATCTGCATCAATATCGGATTCTGGCACAGGATGCGGATGCGGCTCTGGTGACTCTTTTATTCTGCATGCACCTGTATGTGAATGAGAGCTATAAGCCCGGTGTGAAGACGACGGAAGGGAAGATGAAATATGTATCCCTTACAACAAACAAAACGCTGAAAAGGAAGTATGATTCTGCATTCAAAGACAGAATCGGACGGTAGCGGCAGGCGGGGAGTAAAAAGAAACATTGAAAGATAGTATGCAAACTTTGGATAGAACAATACGTAAGTATGGTAAGACAGCCGACCTGGTTGCGGCAGCCGCGATCATAGCTGTATATGCAATGATGGAAGGGATGGGCGTTACCTGCCCCATCCTTTTCATTACAGGCGTCTCCTGTGCTGGCTGCGGGATGTCCAGAGCTTGGCTGTCGCTGCTGCGCCTTGATATTTCCGCGGCTTTTTCTTATCATCCGCTGTTCTGGCTGCCGGTTCCGGCACTTTTTGTTTTTCTGTTTCGGAGGAGGATACCGGCCAGGCTGTATCGGCTGCTGATATGTATCGCGGCACTGCTTTTCCTGAGTGTCTATTTTATCAGAATATGCGATCCCGCTGACAGTGTCGTCGTGTTCAGGCCGAAACAGGGCCTGTTCTGGAGGCTTTTAGCAGTGTTTCGGGCATAGAATCCTAAGGAGAGGTCGGTTTCACTTATGAAAACTCTGCCTTCAGAAATTTCTTTGGTGTGGTTCCCTTATATTTATGGAAAGTCCGGATAAAGTAGCTCTCGTCGTTGAAACCGCAGGAGATTGCAGTTTCCTTGATTGAAAGGTTCTTCGTGGAGAGCATTTCGCAAGCACATTCGATCCGAAAGTAATTTAGGTAGTCGATCGGTGTGCGCCCTGTCACGCTGCGGAAACAGCAGCAGAAATATTTCGAGTTCATGCCCGCGATCCGCGCGAGGCTGTCGAGGCTGATATTGCCGGAATAGTTGTCCGAAATGTAGGCGAGGACGCTTTTCATTGAGTTCAGGCGCTCCGCGGCGACGGCGTCGCTCTTGTTTTCCTCATATAGATGCTCGCTGAGAATCACGCCAAGGAGCTGGTACAGGTAGCCCTGTGTCAGAAATTCATATCCGGTCTCGCGTCTGGAGAGCGCGTCGGTCAGCCCTTCGATGATCGGCGAGACCAGATTGCAGCGCTGTGAGAGCAGCGTATGGACCAGAATCTTGTGATCCCGTATATCCTGAATGGTTTTCGCGCAGGCCTGATTGTCCTTCAACAGAAATTCCAGATCAAACAAAATACAGTCGTAGACACAGCTGTGATCCACCGGGCTTCCGCCGTGGAGTGTACCGCCTGTGACAAGGACGACGTCCCCGGCATGGTAGGTTCTGGTGAGATTGTCGAGCGTGAGCTGAAATGCGCCGGACAGAATGTGGATGATTTCATAGTGCAGATGCCAGTGGTAGGTCATGTAGTAGCGTGGGCTGTAGGAGGTCTGGTGATAGAAGGCGATTGGAAAAGTGAAGGTGCCCTGTTCGCGGCGTTCCCGGTAGTCGAGGTATTTCATGAAGTTTCTCCATATAATGAGTGAATTTTGTGCTATTTTTTTTTAGTATATCACTTTTGTTTGCGATTGTCATTCTTTATAATGAGAATATCTGAAAAAACGTACAATATGAAGGAGGAAGCATTATGGCAAAGAGAGGACTGATCGGCGGTTATCCCGTGATTGGTATTCGTCCTGTGATTGACGGGCGGCGTGGACCGATGAAGCTCCGTGAGAGTCTGGAAGACCAGACGATGGAGATCGCACAGGCGGCGAAGAAGTTATACGAGGAGAATCTTCGCTATTCGAATGGAGAACCGGTCAAGGTTGTGATCGCGGATACCTCGATCGGACGTTATCCGGAGAGTGCGGCCTGCGCGGAGAAGTTCCGCAAGGAGGGCGTGGACATCACGCTGACCGTGACGCCGTGCTGGTGCTATGGTTCTGAGACGATGGATGCCGATCCGATGACCATCAAGGGCGTGTGGGGCTTCAATGGCACGGAGCGCCCGGGTGCGGTTTATCTGGCGAGCGTTCTGGCGACGCACGCGCAGAAGGGGCTTCCGGCTTTCGGCATTTATGGACATGAGGTACAGGACATCGATCAGGTGAGTGAGATTCCGGAGGATGTGAAGGAGAAGCTGCTTCGCTTCGGACGTGCGGCGGTTGCTGCTGCCACGATGAGAGGGAAGTCTTACCTGCAGATCGGTTCCATCTGCATGGGCATCGGCGGCTCGATCATTGATTCCAATTTCATCGAGGAATATCTTGGCATGCATGTAGAGTCTGTGGACGAAGTCGAGATTCTGCGCCGCATGGAGGAAGGTATTTATAATAAGGCGGAGTACGAGAGAGCGCTCGCCTGGACGAAGGAGCACTGCAAGGAAGGCCGCGATGACAATCCGGACTTCGTGAAGTTCAACCGTGAGCAGAAGGATAAGCAGTGGGAGTTCACGATCAAGATGTACTGCATCATCAAGGATCTGATGCTGGGTAATCCGGAACTTCCGGAGCAGTTTGAGGAGGAGATGGCCGGACACAACGCGATCGCTGCCGGTTTTCAGGGACAGCGTCAGTGGACCGATCATTGGCCGAACTGCGATTACCCGGAGGCGGTGCTGAATTCTACCTTCGATTTCGAGGGCAAGAAGGAGCCGATGATCCTCGCGACGGAGAATGATGTGCTGAACGGTCTTGGCATGCTGTTCATGAAGCTTCTGACCGGACGCGCACAAATCTTCGCGGACGTGCGTACTTACTGGTCGCCGGAGGCCACGAAGCGCGTGACCGGCTACGACCTTGAGGGCGTGGCGAAGGAGAACGGCGGCATTATCCACCTGCTGAACTCCGGTGCGGCCTGCCTGGACGCCTGCGGCGAGTGCCGTGACGCAGATGGCAATGCGATCATGAAGCAGTGGTGGGATGTGACCGAGGAGGATATCAAGAAGATGACCGACGCGACCGTATGGTGCGAGGCCGGCTTTGACAATTTCCGCGGCGGCGGATATTCCTCTCACTTCACGACGAGAGCTGAGATGCCGGTGACGATGATCCGTCTGAATCTTGTGAAGAATTTGGGACCGGTTCTGCAGATCGCAGAGGGCTGGACTGTGAAGCTGCCGGATGAGGTCTCCGATGTCCTGATGGAGCGTACGAATCCGACCTGGCCCTGCACTTGGTTTACGCCGAGATGCACCGGCGAGGGCGCCTTCAAGAGCGCATACGATGTGATGAACAACTGGGGCGCAAATCACGGTGCGATCAGCTACGGCCACATCGGCGCAGACCTCATCACGCTGGCTTCGATCCTTCGCATTCCGGTCTGCATGCACAATGTACCGGAGGAGAAGATCTTCCGCCCATCCGCGTGGAATGCGTTCGGCATGGACAAGGAAGGCCAGGATTTCCGGGCATGCAGCGCATATGGCCCGATGTATAAGACAATCAAATAAATGATAATTTCCTGCGTGTGTAGCGGAGTTCCGTTGACAGGGAGAGTTGACTTGTGTATAATAGATGTATTATTTTTCCCTGTCGATGATCTCCGCAGCATTACGCATTTTCGCCGTTTCCGGATTGGGGGATCAGTAACCGTGTATCATTGGCCGGAATTTAAAGCGACTGGCCGGTGGCACACGGCGCGGGAACGGGAAACAGGGTTTTATATGTGGCCATGCAAGGAAATCAGGAGGAAAACAAGTGGATAAGATCAGAAACAATGCAATCGTTAAAAAGATTGGATTTAACAGCCTGGTACTGCTCTGTGTGCTGGTACTGCTGTTTATTTTATTTGCCATTCTTACCCCGATTATGAAGCCCGGTACGACGTTCCTGAGTTATTCCCGTATCGTGAGCATTTTCAATTATGCTTATTTTCTGGGATTTTTGTCTCTGGGCGTCACCTTCGTGATCGCGACCGGCGGGATCGACTTCTCGATCGGCCCGGTTATGTACTGCGCGGCGCTGATTTCGGGACAGCTTCTCACGAAGAACGGACTGCCGATCGGAGCCTGTCTGCTGATCAGCATTCTGGTGGGTATCATTTTCGGATGTATCAATGGCATTCTCGTGGCTTACGGCGGCCTGCCGTCTTTCATCACCTCGATGGCGAGCATGATGATCGCGAAGGGCGTCGGCAGTGTATTCACGAAGACACAGTCCGTCAGCTGGCCGGGCGGCTGGTATCAGAATCTGGTGAAATGGACGGTGGGCGGCGTCGAGATCCCGACCGGTATCATCATCCTCTTTGCGGGAGCCGCGATCTGTGCGGTTGTGCTGAACCAGACGAAGATTGGGCGCTACATACTCTGCATCGGAAGCAACCGTGAGGCGGTTAGGCTTTCCGGTGTTGATACAAAGAAGTGGGAGATGCTGGCTTATATCATCTGCGGCGCACTTGCGGGAGTTGCTGCGATCTTCTATGTTACGGTTTATACGACGGTCCTGCCGGGCGGCGGCGACACCTTCAATAACGACGCGATTGCCGGCTGCGTCATGGGCGGCACCTCGATGGCTGGCGGCGTTGCTTCCATCGGTGGCACGCTGATTGGTGTTGTAATCATCTCGCTCCTGCAGGTTGGTATCCTCGCGATGGGTTATCAGAGTCAGTATCAGTATGTGATCACCGGACTGATTGTTCTGGCGGTTGTATACGCGGATCTGCGCAGTCGTCGCAGAAGTAATTAATCAGAAAGGGGAAGGAGAGCAGATATGGGTGACGTAATTTTAACCATGAAAGGCATCGACAAATCATTCCCCGGCGTGCATGCGCTGGATCATGTAGATCTGGAAGTCCGCAAGGGCGAGGTGCACGCGCTGATGGGTGAAAACGGAGCCGGAAAGTCAACGCTGATGAAGGTCCTGACCGGTATCTATAAAAAGGACGAGGGAACGATTACCTATGAAGGAAAGGAAGTCGAGTTCTCAAATCCGCGCGAGGCGCAGGACGCCGGTATCGTGATCGTCCATCAGGAGCTGAATATGATGGGACACCTGACGGTGGCGCAGAATATCTTCATCGGGCGCGAGATCATGAAGGGAAAGCTCATCGACGATAAGAAGATGAATGAAGAGGCGAAAAAACTGTTCGATCGCCTTGGTATCGATATCGACCCGACGGAGACGATGAGCCGTCTGACGGTCGGAAAACAGCAGATGTGTGAGATCGCGAAGGCGATTTCTCATGACGCAAAGGTCATTATCTTTGACGAGCCGTCGGCGGCACTGACGGAAGCAGAGATCGAAGAACTGTTCAAGATCATCTGTGACCTGCGGGATAAGCAGCTCGGCATCGTCTACATCTCTCACCGTATGGATGAGATCAAGGTGATCACGGACCGTGTAACAGTCATGCGAGACGGCGGTTATGTCGGCACGCTGATCACAGAAGACTGTACGAAAGACGACATCATCAACATGATGGTCGGACGTGTCATCTATGAGGAGCCGAAGACGCAGAGTGCTGTCGCTCCGGACGCACCGGTCGTGCTGAAGGTGGAACATCTGAACGCAGGCCGCATGGTGCAGGATGTCAGCTTTGAGTTGAGAAAAGGCGAGATTCTCGGCTTCTCAGGCCTGATGGGAGCCGGACGTACCGAGACGGCGAGAGCACTGTTTGGCGCAGATCCGAAAGACAGCGGCGATGTCTATATCAATGGCAAAAAGGTGGATATCAAAACGCCGCAGGACGCTGTCAGGAACGGCATCGGTTATCTCTCGGAGGATCGCAAGCGTTATGGTATCGTCGTCGACAAGACGATCGCGGAGAACTCCACGATGGCCTCCCTCGAACGCTTCATGAAGGGCATTTTCATTAACAAGAAGAAGGAGAACGAGGCGGCGCAGGAGTATGTGGACGCATTAAATACTAAGACGCCGGGCGTCGACCAGCTGGTTGTCAATCTTTCCGGAGGAAACCAGCAGAAGGTCGTCATCGCGAAGTGGCTGGTGCGGAACTGTGACATCCTGATTTTCGACGAGCCGACCCGTGGTATTGACGTCGGCGCGAAGAGTGAGATTTATACGCTGATGAATAAACTGGCAGCAGAGGGTAAATCAATCATCATGATTTCTTCAGAGATGACGGAAATCCTCAGAATGAGCGATCGGATCGTGGTCATGTGTGAGGGCAAGAAGACCGGAGAACTGAGTATCGAAGAAGCCACACAGGAAAAGATCATGCACGCGGCGACGCTCAGGAATTAGGAGGTGGAAGAGATCATGACAGACAAGAAAAAAGGAAATGTGTTTACAAACAATCCGATCGTGAGAGCGGTTGGCGTACAGAAAATTGTAGTCCTGCTGGTTCTGATCCTCCTGCTGGTGTTCTTTGGGGCGATGAGCCCGTCCTTCCGGAAATACTCGACGCTTCTGAGTATTATGGACTATACATACTATCTGGCTTTCCTGGGTATGGGCGTGACTTTCTGTCTCATCACCGGAGGCGTTGATCTTTCGATCGGTACTGGCATGTTCTGCTACGCGATTATCGGCGGTTATCTGATCACCAAACAGGGTATGCCCGTTATCGTCGGTATTCTCGTGACGCTGGGCTGTGGTCTGCTCATGGGAACGGTCAACGGCCTGATTGTCTCGCGCGGCGGGCACGCGCCTTTCCTTGCGACGCTCTGTACCATGATGATTGTCCGCGGACTCGGGGCGATCGTGACGAACAGCACAAGTGTGACCTGGCCGGCATCGAACGTAGCGAATGGCTGGACAAGGAAGATTTTTAAGATCACAGTTGGAAATACCAAATTTCCACTGGGGCTGGTATGGGTCATCCTGCTGGCGATTCTGCTGAGCATGCTTCTGAACAGGACAAAAGCCGGGCGTTATATCATCGCGATTGGCAGCAACAAGGAGGCGGCGAGGCTCTCCGGTGTGAACGTGGCGAACTATCAGATGCTGGCCTATATGATCTGTGGTCTGATGACCGGCCTTGCCGGCTTGGCCTACAGCTCCGCGTTCCAGTCGATGACGCCGAGCGGCGGCAGCGGGATTGAGCTGAACGCGATCGGCGGCGCGATCATCGGCGGTACATCGATGAGCGGAGGATCCGGGAGTATTGCGGGTACGCTGCTGGGTGTGTTTATCATGTCGGTTTTGCAGACCGGCCTGCCTTTCATCGGAATCCAGTCAAACTATCAGCAGATTATCATCGGTCTGGTGCTGATCCTCGCGGTCTACGTTGATGTGCTGAAGAATAAGAAACTGGCGTAACAGGTGTCAGCTTCCGAGAGGAAGTTTACATACAAAATATCCCAATAAGGGAAAATTAAAGGAGGAATGCAACATGAAAAAGAAACTTTTGGCAGCATTGTTGAGCACAGCAATGGTGGCGGCTCTGCTGTCCGGCTGCGGAAGCTCGTCTTCTTCGTCCACGACGGAGACTGAGACCGAGGAGGCAGAAGAGGCAACCGAGGAGACGGAAGAGGCTGAGGCGACCGAGGAAGAGGCGGAAGAGGCTACTGAGACAGTTGACTACAGCGGCATCACTCTCGAGATCGTATCCAAGGGACTGCAGCATCAGTACTGGCAGGCAGTTCTGCAGGGCGTGGAGTCCAAGTGTGAAGAGCTTGGCGTTACCTACAATTTTGTTGGCCCGGACAGCGAATCTGACATTCAGGTACAGGTGACTGAGCTTCAGGCGGCTCTGGATGCAAATCCGAGCGCGATCGGCCTGGCAGCTCTGGATACCGAGGCTGTTTCTGATCTGCTTGAGCAGGCGGCTGAGGCCGGCATCCCGGTCATCGGCTTTGACTCCGGTGTTCCAGATGCTCCGGAGGGATCCGTGTACGCGACCTGCGCGACCGACAACTATGCTGCGGGCGAGCTTGCGGCGGAGAAGGTCTACGAGGCGATCGAGGACAGGATTGCGAATGCTGACGGCAGCGTCCGTATCGGTGTTGTGGCGCAGGATGCGACCTCTGAGTCCGTTATCAACCGTGGCCTTGGCTTCATCGACAAGATGGGCGAGCTCGTAGAAGCGTCCGGCAAGACGGTCGGCATGGCGAGCAACTCCAACGAGAAGTACATCTCCGATTCCGCTCTGGAAGCTGATGACAGCGCAGACGTGATCATCGAGGTGCTGGTGCCGGCGAGCGTTACCTCTGAGCTTTCCGCTACCGATGCGACCACGCTGATGAACAAGGAAGACACCATCGCGATCTACGGCTCCAATGAGCACAGCGCGAACGCCATGATCACTGCGAATGAGAACCTTGGTGTTCTTGGAACTGGCGACGATCAGATCATCGCGGCTGGTTTCGACTCCGGTTCTTCCATTAAGGCCGCTGTTGCGGACGGCACCTTCCTTGGCGCTATCACGCAGGCTCCGGTTGCGATGGGCGAGACTCTGGTAGAGCTGATGGTTGCTGCAGCGATGGGCGAGGAAGTGGAAGACGTCGACACGGGCTGCCAGTGGTACACGGCTGACAACATGGAGGACGAGGAGATCGCACAGAACCTGTACGACTAATCACTACCTGTTCTAAAGTCTGAAAAGACACGAAAACCAAACGGGACATGCCTCACGGTGTGTCCCGTTTCCTGAATAACGAGGTGAATGCAATGTTAAAAGGAATTCCGAAAATTCTCTCCCCGGAGCTTCTGATGGTTCTGGATGAGATGGGGCATGGCGACCGGTTGGTCATCTCCGACGGCAACTTCCCGGCGGAGTCCATGGGGAAGGACGCGATCGTCATCCGCTGCGACGGACATGGAGTGCCGGAGATTCTGGACGCGATTCTTCAGCTTTTCCCGCTCGACACTTATGTGGAGCACCCGGTGAACCTGATGGAGGTCGTACCGGGGGACGACGTCGAGACGCCAATCTGGGATACCTATAAGGAAATCGTGAGCAAGTATGACAGCCGTGGGGCGGCGGCCTTCGGCAACATCGAGCGCTTTGCCTTCTACGACGAGGCGAAGACCGTTTATGCGATCATTGCAACGGGAGAATCTGCACTTTATGCAAATATTATGTTGCAGAAGGGCGTTGTGACGGAATAGTTTTCCGAGGGTTTCAAAGTCATGAATGCGGATGTTTCTATGACAGGCCTTATGCTGCTATATTCGGTTCATGACTTTTCTGACCCTGATATAACATCCTAGAAATATCCTGTGTTTCATGCTGGGATGAACAGAGTTTAGTTATTTGCGGGATGTGGTATTGTTATTACATGAATAAGGGGGAAAACCGAATGCAGAAATATTTTCTGGCAGTCGATATCGGCGCTTCGAGCGGGCGTCACATTCTGGGAAGTATTGAAAATGGAAAAATAGTGCTGGAGGAAGTGTATCGCTTCTGGAACGGCATGGAAAAGATAGATGGTTCCCTGTGCTGGGACGTGGAACGTCTGTTCCGCGAGATCGTCACGGGAATGAAAAAATGTGCGGAGATCGGAAAGATACCGGAGAGTGTCGGAGTCGACACTTGGGGCGTGGACTTTGTGCTTCTGGATGAGAAGGATCAGATCCTTGGGAAGACGGTAGGCTATCGGGATCACCGGACCGACGGGATGGACGAGGAAGTTTATCAGATTATTAGCGAGGAGGAGCTCTACGGGCGTACCGGCATCCAGAAGGCGATTTACAATACGATCTACCAGCTTATGGCGGTCAAAAAGCAGACTCCGGAACTCATGGATCAGGCTGCGGCGATGCTGATGATGCCGGATTATTTCCATTTCCGGCTCTGTGGAAATAAGGTGCAGGAATACTCGGAGGCGACTTCGAGCCAGCTCCTTGACCCGAATGCGCGCGACTGGGATTACGAGCTGATTGAGCGTCTGGGTTACAATAAAAAGATGTTCCAGAAGATCTACATGCCGGGCAGCGTGGTCGGTACGCTGACGGAAGAAGTGCAGCAAATGGTCGGCTACAGCTGCGAGGTAATCGTGCCGCCGACGCATGATACGGCCTCCGCGGTCATGGCAATCCCGACGAACGAGGCGGATGTCTGCTACATCAGCTCTGGCACCTGGTCTCTGATGGGCGTCGAGCGGGCCGAGCCGGACTGCTCGAATGCGAGCATGCAGGCGAACTTTACCAACGAGGGCGGCTATAACGGGCGGATCACTTACCTTACCAATATTATGGGTCTGTGGATGATTCAGTCGGTGCGCGGCGAACTCGCGCCGGAGATGTCCTATGGCGAACTCTGCGCTCTGGCCGCGAAGGAGACGATTCAGACGACGGTGGAGTGTCAGGACGACAGTTTCCTTTCACCGGACAGCATGGTGGAGGCGATCAAAGATTATTGCCGGAAGAGCGGGCAGGTCGTACCGGAGACACTCGGCGAACTTGCGGCGGTCGTCTACAACAGCCTTGCCAAATGCTATGTGGAGAAACTGCAGGAAATTGAAAAGCTGACCGGAAAAACATATGACCGCATTCACATCATCGGCGGTGGTTCCAACGCCGGTTATCTGAATGAGCTGACAGCGAAATTTACAGGGATTCCGGTCTATGCAGGACCCGGTGAGGCGACGGCGATCGGGAGCATTCTGGCGCAGATGATCCGGAAAGGGGAGTTTACGGATCTTAAGCAGGCGAGAACCTGTGTGGCACAGTCTTTTGACATTCAGATTTATGAGTAGACAGGAGGAAGAATTATGGCGCAGTATCTGATCGCGCATGATCTCGGCACATCCGGAAATAAGGCTACACTTTTTACAACGGCGGGGGAGCTGGTGACCAGCTGTACCTGGCCCTATGATGTACATTTCTTTGGGGAAAATTCTGCGGAGCAGAATCCGGACGACTGGTGGAGGGCTGTCTGTGGTTCTACGAAAAAGGTGCTGGAATCGCTGCCGGAGGGAGAACGCGATGTGCTTGCGGTTTCCTTTTCCGGACAGATGCAAGGCTGCCTTTTGGTAGACAGGGATGGCGCGCCGCTTCGCCCTGCGATCATCTGGGCTGATCAGCGTTCCGGGAAACAGGTCGATTTTCTCGACCGGGAGGTGGGCTTTGACCGCATGTATGAGATTACCGGTCAGAGACTCAGCCCGGGTTACACGCTGGAGAAACTGATGTGGCTGAAGGAGAACGAACCGGAGGTCTACGAAAAGGCTTATAAGACGCTGACCGCGAAGGATTATATTCTGATGAAGCTGACCGGAAATTTTGTCACGGAATATTCGGACGCTTCGGGGACGGATGCGCTCGATCTGGACGTGATGGACTGGTCGGATGAGATCCTCTCGGCGGCGGAAATTTCCCGGGATATTTTCCCGGAGCTGCGCCGTTCGATCGACGTCGCGGGTTACGTGACGAAGGAGGCCTCCGCGCTTACCGGCCTGAAAGAGGGAACTCCGGTGATCTGCGGCGGCGGCGACGGTCCCTGTGCGGCAGTCGGCGCGGGCTGCATCGAGGATCAGAAACTGTATCTGACTTTTGGAACCTCTGCCTGGATCGGCGGCACGACCTCGAAAAAGTTTCTGGACAAGGAACGGATTTTCTTCTGTTTTGCAAGCGTAATTCCGGGCTTTTACGCGCCCTGCGGTACGATGCAGGCGGCTGGGAGTTCCTATTCCTATATCCGGAAGCTTTTGGAACCGGGCAGGCCCTACACGGAGCTGAATCATATGATTGAGGCATCCCCTGCCGGAGCCAATGGCCTTGTCTTTCTGCCCTATATGCTGGGAGAGCGCAGCCCACGCTGGAATGAGCACACGAGTGGTTCCTTCCTTGGCATCAAGATGCAGCATGATCGGAACGACTATATCCGCGCGGTCATCGAAGGCGTGGCTTATAATATGGAGCTGATTCTGAAAGCGTATCGGAGATACCTGACGGCGGATTCTATGATCCTGACCGGAGGAGGAGCGAAGGGCGATATTGTCTGCCAGATCCTCTCGGACGTGCTGAACTGCACGATGCGGACGCCGGATCACGTGGAGGAGGCCACTTCCATCGCGGCGGCCGTGATCGCGGGAGTCGGCGCGGGCGTTTACCCGGATTTCGGGGCGATTTCGGAGTTCCTCCATTTCCAGAAGGAATACCGTCCGAATGCAGATAACCAGACGGTCTATCAGAAGCGAAAGGCCGCGTTCGACGCAGCCTATCACGCGCTGGAACCGATTTATCAGATGTTTTGAATCAAAACATGGAAGATGGCTTCAGCCAGCTTCCGGTGCTCCGGCTCTGTGAGATGTAGGCCATCAATCTGTGACGGGATTACAATCTTGCCCGCATCGAGGAAGGAGGCCTGCTCCTCCGTGGCCTTTCCTTTGAGAATGGCTGCGAGCTGCTGTGATTTCTCGATGGAGCGTTCGTCGAAATATTCGCCGAATATTGGATGGGTTCGGACGGCGTCTCCGATGGGCGGCGGCGCAACGACGAGGACATTCGCATCCGCATGCGTGGGCACGCCGCGGAAAGCCTGAATATAGCGGCGCAGTGCTTCTGCTGTGTCGCTGGCTTCCCTCTCGGAAAAATAATTTGCCATATCGTTGCTCCCAAGCATCAGGATAAGCCAGTCCGCGCGGAAGGAGTCGTTCGTATATCTGCGGAAAAAAGCCTTCTGTCCGTCCGAACCGGAGATCGTCGGCAATGTACCCTGTGCGGTTCTGCCACACATCCCGTCCGTCAGTATCTTATCGGCAGGCAGCAGCTCCTGCAGCACAACGGTCCAGGGCTTCGCGAGCCGGTGGCCATCTTCGGGGTTGTAGCCCCAGGTGTTTGAATCTCCATAACATAAAATTTTCATGGCAAGACCTTCTTTCCTTTTCTGAACTCTATTATATACTCCTTTGCCGCGCGCTGGCAAGGTTTCGCTATCAGTGAAAAATGTTAAAATAAATGGAAAATATCGCTTGACAGTAATGTTATAAAATGTTAAGATTTGAAAAGAAACAAACAATAAATAACAATTTTGCTAAAGGGTGCTGAGATGAACCAGATTCGCAGAGAGAGTATTGGAAAATATATTCAGGAAAAGGGTGCGGTGACGGTGAAGGAGATCAGCGCCCTTTTTCCGGATCTCAGCGCGATGACGATTCACCGGGATCTGGAGAAGCTCGAGGAGGAGGGCGTCATCGTCCGCACGAGAGGCGGCGCGATGCCAGCGAGCCCAAGCGCGTTTCACACTGAAGTGAAGTTTGAAAAGCGGATGCAGACGAATGTACAGGCGAAGAAAGAGATGGCACAGAAGGCACTTCCGTTGATCGGACAGGGCAGTGCTGTTTTTCTCGATGCGGGGACTTCCTGTCTGGCCTTGGCGCAGGTTCTTCCGGACATGGATCTCAATATTTTCACGACGGCTCCGAACATAGCTCTGGAGCTCGGGCGGCTCTCGCTGCCGACCGTTCATATGTGCGGCGGAATGCTGAATCGTTCGAATCTGGCGGTCTCCGGGCAGAGCACGATCCAGATGCTGAATGAGATCAACATTGCGATTGCGTTCTTAGGGGTCTCCGGCTGCACAGCAGAAGGCGATTTTACCTGCGGCAAAGAGGACGAGATGTTGGTCAAGCGTTTGCTGGTGCAGAAGGCCGGGACAACGGTAATTCTGATGGACAGTTCCAAATGCGGGAAGATTCTCCCTTATACTTTTGGCAGCATTACGGGCGTCGATTATATTATCAGCGACGGAGAATTGCCGGAAGAGCTGGCAGAAAAGGCGGAAGCAGCCGGAACCAGTGTTTTATAGGTAATCCTTTAATTTTTATATAAAATAATTAAGATGGAGGTAAGAAACATGGCAGTAGGTGTATTGATGCCGAAAGCTGGAATCACGGTTGAAGAATGCGTGATCAGCGAGTGGAAGGTGAAGAAGGGCGATCATGTCAAGGTCGGCGATATCCTCTTCACCTACGAGACGGACAAGGCCGAGTTTGAGTGCGAGTCCACGGCGGAAGGCGAGATCCTCGAGATCTTCTACGAGGATGGAGATGAGGTCCCCGTACTCGTGAATGTCTGCGCGGTCGGACAGCCGGGCGACGACATCAGCGGGATCAAGGAAGGAACAGATGTTCCGACAGCGAGCGCTCCGGCTGAGGCGGCTCCTGCAGCAGCGGCAGCACCGGCGGTAGCGGCTCCGGCCGGCAACATGGCGCAGGGCGTGCTGATGCCGAAGGCCGGAATCACGGTCGAGGAGTGCGTGATCAGCGAGTGGAAGGTGAAGAAGGGCGATCATGTCAAGGTCGGCGATATCCTCTTTACCTACGAGACAGACAAGGCTGAGTTTGAGTGCGAGTCTACGGCAGAGGGCGAGATCCTTGATATCTTCTATGAGGATGGAGACGAGGTTCCGGTGCTCGTGAATGTCTGCGCGGTCGGTAAACCCGGCGATTGCATCGTGGGTCTCAGAGAAGGTGAGGAAGCCCCGGCTCCCACAGCAGCGGCAGTACCGGCTGCAGCAGCTCCTGCAGCGGCGCCGGCAGCAGGAGGAACCGCAAACGCGGATGCGAAGGTTTCTCCGAGAGCGAGAAAGACAGCGGCAGAGCTTGGCGTGGATGCGACGGCAGCGACAGGAAGTGGCCCTTACGGACGCATTGTGGAGAGCGATGTGAAAGCCTATGCGGCGAGTCTTCCGGCGGATGCTCCGGTGGAGCAGGTTTCTGCAGCGGCAGCAGCAGCGGCGGCAGAAGCGGAGTATGTCGATGTGAAGTTCTCTGCTGTGAGAAAGGCGACTGCGAAGGCGATGACGAAGTCTCTGAGCACGATGGCACAGCTCACGCACTGCCATTCCTTCGATGCGACTGCGATCCAGAAGCTGCGCAAGCAGATCAAGGCGAACGGAGAGGCGATGGGTCTGCCGAATATCACGCTGAACGATATCGTGATGTATGCAGTGTCCCGCGTGATCCTGAACCATTCCGATCTGAACGCAATCATGCCGGAAGACAATGTGCTGCGTAAGTACACGAATGTCCATCTTGGCATGGCGGTAGATTCGCCGAAGGGCCTGCTGGTGCCGACGATCTTTAATGCGAACAAGCTGAGCCTTGCTGAGATCAGCATGGAGGCGAAGCGCCTTGCGAAGATCTGTCAGGAAGGTCAGGCGACGCCGGATATGCTGGCAGGCGCAAGCTTTACCGTGTCGAATGTCGGTTCCCTCGGCGTTGAGATGTTTACCCCGGTCGTGAATCCGCCGCAGGTCGGGATTCTTGGCGTATGCGGTATCACCACCCGCGTGAAGGAAGTGAACGGTGAGATTAAGACCTATCCGGCGATGAGCCTCTGCCTGTCCTATGATCATAGGGCGATCGACGGAACGCCGGCATCGAAGTTTATGAAGGAGCTCTGCAATGCACTTGAAAATTTCGATTTGCTGATGATGAAGTAAAGGAGGAAATCGGATGACCAAAACAGATGTAGTGGTACTGGGCGGCGGCCCGGGCGGATATATGGCGGCCGAGCGTGCCGCTCAGGGCGGAAAGAGTGTGACGCTGATCGAGAAGCGTGCGCTCGGCGGCACCTGCCTCAATGAGGGCTGCGTTCCCTCCAAGGCGCTGCTGAACTCCGCAAAGCTCTATGAGCACGCGTTGCACGGTGAGGCTTTCGGCGTGATCGCAGAAAATGTGAAGATCGATCACGCGAAGGTTGTGAAACGCAAGGGAAAGGTCGTGAAGGCTCTTGTCTCCGGCGTTGGCTCGACGATGCAGGCGAACGGCGTGAATGTCGTGATGGCGAACGGCTACATAAAGGGGAAGACCGCGGACGGCTTTGTCGTCGAGGCGGACGGCAAGGAGTACGCCGGAGAAAATCTGATCCTGGCCTGCGGTTCTGAGGTGACGACATTCCCGCTCCCGGGACTTGAGGAGGGACTGAAGTCCGGTTACGTCGTGACGAACCGCGAGATCCTGAGCATGGAGACGCTGCCGAAGAAGCTGATTGCAATCGGCGGCGGAGTCATCGGACTGGAGATGGCTTCCTACTTCGCGATGATCGGCGTACCGGTGACCATCATCGAGATGCTGGATAAGATCGCCGGCCCGACGGATCGTGAGATCTCTCAGATTCTGATGAAGAATTATAAGAAGAAGGGCATTGATTTCAAGCTTTCCTGCAAGGTGACCGCGATCGAGGCGGACGGCGTATGCTACGAGGAGAACGGCGAGAGCAAGAAGGAGACAGGCGATCTGGTGCTCTGGGCGACGGGAAGAAGAGCCTTCACCAAGGGCGTCGGCATCGAGAATCTGGGCGTGGAGATGAACCGCGGCGCAGTCGTGACGAACGAATTCATGCAGACGAGCGTGAAGGGCGTCTATGCGGTCGGCGATATCAACGGAAAGATCATGTTGGCTCATACGGCTTACCGCGAGGCGGAGGTCGCTGTCAACAATATCATCGGGAAGAAGGATGTGATGCGCTATAATGCGATTCCGTCCGTCATCTACACGAATCCCGAGGTGGCGAGTGTCGGCGAGACCGAGGAGAGCGCGAAGGCGAAGGGCATCGATGTGAAGGTCGCAAAGGTGTCCATGCGGATGTCAGGCCGCTACATGGCGGAGGTCGAGAAGGGCGACGGTATCTGCAAGATCGTTGTCGATGCGAAGAACAATACCCTGATCGGCGTCCACATGATCGGCAGCTACACCTCGGAGATGATCTACGGTGCGGCGCTGATGCTCGAGACGCACATTTCGATCGACCACCTGAAAGAGCTGGTGTTCCCGCACCCGACGGTGAGCGAGGTCATCCGGGAAGCTTTGTTCGAGGTTAAATAACTGTAATTCTCAGAGCTGCAGGCAACAGACCGCCTGCTTCGCAGGCTATATGCCGCCTGCGGCGTCATATGTCTGAGGCTTGATGGGTCTTCGTTTCACTACGGTCCGCGCTAAACGGACGTCCCCCGGACGTCCAGCGCCGTTTCGCCCATCTCAAAATGAAAATACAGCCTTATGCAGATAAATCTGCAAAGTCTGTCTTCTCATTTTGCTGCTGCTCTGAACTATAAAAACAAAAACAATAAAAGGAGATGTATTAACATGCCAAAGTCACTGTATGTCGATCCTGACAAAATGCGTGCTCCTGGAAAAATTACATTCCAGGATATTCCGATCAACACCTACCAGAAGACTGTCAAGGAAGAAGTAGAGGAAGGAACCTACACCAAGGAAGACCTGCTTCGCATCTACCGCGATATGACGATCTGCCGCGAGTTTGAAGACATGCTGAACCAGGTCAAGACGCAGGCGAAGTATGCCGATGTCGAGACGACTTATCCGGGTCCGGCGCACCTTTCCTATGGACAGGAAGCGGCAGCTGTCGGCGAGGCCTATCTGCTGAACAAAGAGGATTTCACCTTCGGCAGCCACAGAAGCCACAGCGAGATCCTTGCAAAGTGCCTTTCCTGCATCCAGAAGCTGGATGACAAGGAACTGATGGACGACATGGAGAATTTCTTCGAGGGCAAGACCCTTGCAGCTGTCAAGAAGGTCAGCAAGGCCGACGGCGATGTGAAAGAGCTCGCGATTGAGTTCATCGTCTATGGCGCACTGGCAGAGTTGTTTGCAAGAGAGAACGGCTTCCATAAGGGACTCGGCGGCTCCATGCACGCATTCTTCCTGCCCTTCGGTGTATATCCGAACAACGCGCTTGTGGGCGGCTCCGCGACGATCGCGACCGGTGCTGCGCTGTTCAAGAAGTGCAACGAAAAGGGCGGCGTTGTTGTCGCAAACCTTGGCGATGGTTCCATGGGCCGCGGCCCCGTGTGGGAGGCTCTTTCCTTCGCGACGATGGATCAGTACAAGACCCTCTGGGAGGAGGGACGTAAGGGCGGACTTCCGCTGATCTTCAATATCAACAACAACTCCTACGGCATGGGCGGCCAGACCTGCGGTGAGACGATGGGCTACGGCGAGCTCGCACGTATGGGCGCCGGCGTGACCGAGAGCCAGCTGCATGCAGAGAGAGTCGACGGTTACAATCCGCTGGCTGTGATCGATGCATACCGCCGTAAGCTTCCGCTTGTCAAGAGCGGCGAGGGTCCGGTATTCCTGGATGTTGTGACCTACCGTCTGCTCGGCCATTCGACCTCTGACCAGAACGCTTACCGCACGAAGGAGGAGATCGAGGCCTGGAGAGCGCAGGATCCGATCATCACCTTCCGCAAGGCGATCGTGGACGCGGGCATCGCGGACGACAGCGAGTTCGAGGCGATCTGGGCGAAGACGAAGGAGAGAATGGCACGTATTTGCCGTCTTGCCTCCGACAAGGAAGCTTCCCCGTACCTTGACTTTGATAAAGATCCGGATATCATCCGCAAGCTGATGTACAACAATGAGGAGCGCCGCAGCATGGATACGACCAGAGAGCCGTCTGTCCTTGGCCCGAAGGAGAGCTGCAAGCGCTATACGGACATCCAGAAGAAGGTTCGCACGCATTACGACGCGGACGGTAAGGAAGTCAGCTCGATGAAGCGCTACAATATCCGCGACGCGATCTTCGAGCCGATGATCAACAAGTATTATGAGGATCCGACACTCATCGCCTACGGCGAAGATGTGCGTGACTGGGGCGGCGCCTTCGCGGTGTACCGTGGATTCACGGATGTGATTCCCTACTCCAGGCTGTTCAACTCTCCGATTTCTGAGTCCGCGATTGTCGGTACCGGCGTCGGCTATACGATGTGCGGCGGCCGCGCGGTGGTAGAGCTGATGTACGGCGACTTCATCGGCTGCTGTGGAGACGAGATTTTCAACCAGATGGCAAAGTGGCAGGCCATGAGCGCGGGCATCCTGAAGATGCCGCTGATCCTGCGTGTGTCCGTCGGTTCCAAGTACGGCGCGCAGCACTCTCAGGACTGGACCTCGATGTGTGCGCATGTACCGGGCCTGAAGGTAGCCTTCCCGGCTACGCCTTATGAGGCGAAGGGCCTGATGCAGTCCGCGCTGAACGGCACGGATCCGGTTGTGTTCTTTGAGAGCCAGAGAATCTATGATATCGGCGAGAAGTTCCACGAGGGCGGCGTCCCGACGGAAGAGTACGAGATTCCGTTCGGTGCGGTCGATGTGATTCAGACCGGTTCCGATATCACGATGCTGACGATCGGCGCAACCCTGTACCGTGCGGTGGATGCAGCGAAGGAGCTGCAGGAGAAGTACGGCCTGAGCGTGGAGCTTATCAACCTGCCGAGCCTTGTACCACTGGATTACGAGACGATCATCGAGTCCGTAAAGAAGACCGGCAAGGTCGTTCTGGCCTCCGATGCCTGCGCGAGAGGAACCTTCCTCAACGACGTTGCGAAGAATATCACCGAGCTGGCATTCGATTATCTGGATGCTCCGCCTGTGGTCGTCGGCGCGATGAACGGTATCACCCCGCCCTTCGAGTATGATCATTACTTCTTCCCGCAGAAGGAGTGGATCCTCGACGCGATCAACGAGAAGATCATGCCGCTTCCGGGCTACGAGCCGGAGACGAACGTGAAGCCGGATGAGCAGATGAGAAGGCTGAAACTGGGAGTCTAAGTAAAAGTAACTATAAAACATGCGGGGTCGGAATGCTTTTGTTCCGGCCCCGTTTTACTTAAAACGAAGGGAAAAGACGAGATGGGAAACTGTTTTCTGGAAACGAGAACCTGGAACCCCTGGTGGAACCTTGCGGTGGAAAAATATCTCTCGGAGCAGATCGGAGAGGGTGATGTGTGGCTCTATCTCTGGCAGAACGACCATACAGTTGTGATCGGCCGCAATCAGAACGCACTGCGGGAGTGCCGCGCGAAGCTGCTGGAGGAGGATGGCGGATACCTGGCAAGGCGCACGACCGGAGGCGGCGCCGTCTATCATGATCTCGGAAATCTCTGTTTTACCTTCCTTGCCTCCCCGGAAGCCTACGATCTTACGCGACAGATGAGTGTGATACAGCGCGCCTGCCGGAGTTTCGGTATTGAGACACAACTTTCCGGAAGAAATGATGTGATCACGGAGGAAGGTTTCAAATTTTCCGGAAATGCCTTCTCGAAGACGCGGCAGTGCTGGATCCAGCACGGCACGCTGATGGTCGACGTCGACGTCACACAGCTCGGAAACTATCTGACACCCTCCAGGGAAAAGCTGCAGTCCAAGGGCGTGAAATCCGTCCGCTCCCGCGTCTGTAATCTGAAGGAACTGAACCCGGAGGTCACGACCGACGCGATGCGCACGGCGCTGAAGGAGAGCTTCCGGGAGATTTACGGTGATTTTACGGAGCTGGACGCCGCTTCACTCGACTGTCCGGAAGTGCGGAATATCTATGAACTTTATTCTTCCTGGGACTGGCGCTATGGCAAATCGCCCGCCTGCGAGACGAGTTATCAGAAGCGCTTTGACTGGGGTGAGATCGAGATCTCCTTGAAGCTGCAGAACCTGCGCGTCAGCGAAGCCACGGTTTATTCTGATATGCTGGACGTTGAGTTCCCGGAATTGCTCGGACAGCTTCTCATCGGAAAATGTTATGATATGTCCGACATGGACATCGAAAAAGGGCTTCCCGGCTGCTCCGAAGAGCAACAGCGGAAAGCCCGTGAGATCGTGGATTGGCTGGCCTCTGTGCAGGATTAGACCTTATTTTCGCGGAAGCGGGAAAGAAATTCTTTTGTCTCCGGCTTCTGCGGATTTCCAAAGATCTCCTGAGGCGTGCCCTGTTCGCAGATCACGCCTCCGTTCATGTAGACGACCTGACTGCTCACGTCGCGCGCGAAGGCCATCTCGTGCGTGACGACCAGCATTGTCATTCCATCCTGCGCGAGGGACTGCATGACGCTTAGCACCTCGCCGACCATCTCCGGGTCGAGCGCGGAGGTCGGCTCGTCGAAGAGCAGTACCTCGGGTCCCATCGCCAGCGCGCGGGCGATCGCGACACGCTGCTTCTGGCCGCCGGAGATCTGACGCGGTCTGGCGTTGATATAGGGCGCCATGCCGACGCGGTCGAGATAGAATAGCGCGTTTTCCCTCGCTTCTTCTTTCTTCTTTTTCAGCACTTTCACCTGTCCCACGATGCAGTTTTCCAGAACCGTCATATTGTTGAAGAGATTGAAGGACTGGAAGACCATGCCCACATGGGAACGGTACTCCGAGGCGTTGACGCCGCGCCCGTTGACCAGACGGTCATGGTAGCGGATCTCGCCGCCGCTCGGCGTCTCCAGCAGGTTGATGCAACGTAGCAGCGTGGATTTTCCGGAGCCGGAAGCGCCGATGATGGAGGTTACATCCCCCTTTTCCACCGTAAAGTCGATATCCCGCAGCACGGCGTTGGAGCCGAAGGACTTTGACAGATGACTGACCTGTAATATCATTTCGCCCATCTTATTGATCCTCCTTATACTCGCGGCTGCGCTCGTCAAAGGGCGTCCCCTTGTCCGGATGCTTGTAGGTGCCGGCCGGCATGGTCAGCATGTCCGCCTCCGCCAGCTCATAGCTGCTGTCGCCGTCCAGCCGTTTCTCCACGTAGCGGAGCAGGAAAGAGGCGATCAGCGTCATCGTCAGGTATCCGGCCATCTCTACCGTCGCGGACGGGAAATAGAGATAAGTCGCGCCGACCGCCGCCCGGTGAGCGGCGAAGAAATCCGGGAAGCCGATGATGAACATGACCGAGGTGTCTTTCACGTTAATGATAAAGTTGTTGCCGATCTGCGGCATAATATTGCGCAGCGCCTGTGGCAGGATGACGCTCGTCATCGTCTGCACATGATTCATGCCGATGGCTTTCGCGCCCTCGGTCTGTCCCGGGTCAATGGAGATGATACCGCCGCGCACGGATTCCGCCATGTAGGCGCCCGTATTGATGGATACGACAAAGATCGCCGCTGCCCAGACGCTTCCCCACTTTACCGCATTGTTGGTAAAATAGGGCAGTCCGTAGTAGAGGAAGACCGCCTGCAGCATCATGGGAGTGCCGCGGAAGACTTCCACGTAGACGCGCACGACAACGCGGATCAGGCAGAGGATAAAGCGCCTGACGGGCGGATCGCTCTTCTCATGCGGAATGGTGTTGAGCACGCCGCAGACGAAGCCGATCAGACAGCCAATCACCGTGCCAATCAGCGCGAGGATCAGGGTGTTGCGGATACCGCTTAAGTATCCGCTGCCGTAGTTTGCCCAGAGCTTTCCGATATCCGCGGAAAGCTGTACAAATTTGTTCATGGATGTACATCCCTTCTGAAAAGCATCCGGCAGAGCCGGATTACATTGGTTACTCGCTCATCGGCTGGATCGCGATCGCCTCGTCCATCAGTTCGTTGAAATCGTCGACCGTCATCGTGGAGAGCACACTGTCAATGGCCTCCTTCAGCACGGTATTGCCCTTCATGAGGGAGATGCCGATGTTGATTTCGCCCTCATCGACCTCAAAGTCGTCATCCGTGCCGCTGAAATCCAGAATTTTCATATCCGGATAGGCGGCCACCGCGCCCATGGCGGTCGGCATGTCGGTGCAGATGAAGTCGACCGTGTCGGTCTCCAGCGCCATCAGCATGGCCGGGGCGGTCTCGGAAGCGGTCTGGATCTCGGCGCCCTCGATCTGCGGCAGGCAGCTGTCATACCAGATCGTCGCGATCTGCGCGGTGCAGGTGCCGCCGGCGAGATCGGAGATGCCCTGCGCGTCCGCAAACTCGCTGTCAGCCTTCGTCACGCAGACGATGGAAGCGTAGAAGTAGGGTCCCGCGAAATCAACCTGCTCCATGCGCTCTTCCGTCATGGACTGTCCGGCGATGACCGCGTCGATCGTGCCGGTCTGTACCGCCGGTACGAGGGAATCCCAGTCGGACTGTACGACCTCGAGCTCCCAGCCGTTTGCCTCGCAGATCAGCTTGCCGATCATGACGTCGTAGCCGTTCGCGTACTGCCCGGGGACATTGGAGATCTCGACCGCGCCGTTGGAATCGTCGCTCTGCGTCCAGTTGTAGGGGGCGTAGGCGCACTCCATCGCGATGGTCAGGACGCCGTCCTCCACGCCGGAAGCGACCTCTGAGGTCTCGGCGTCTTCGGCAGTTTCAGCAGCCTCAGCTTCTTCTGTGTCTTCTGTGCTTTCCTCCGTGCTCGTGGTATCCGTGGCGGTGCTGCCCGAGCTGCCGCAGGCGGCCAGAGAGCAGGCCATAGCCAGAGTCAACAGGATTGCTACATACTTTTTCATAACAGGTTCCTCCTTATTGATAAAAATGGTGAAAACAAAAGAGAACCGCTTTGTCAGGCGGTTCATCGAAAATACAGAAGCATATTCTCTCAGATAGCGCTCCACAAAGAAATCTGTGACAGTTCGGTCAGATCTTATCTGCCATCCCAGCATCAGGGAATCAGGCACTGCCCGGATGCTTCGGCGGTCTCCCCTTTCCCGTCCCGCGGCTGCCTGGCCTTGCGGGAACGATACTGATGAATACCGCGCCTCTATCGAAAGCGATTCAATTTTGAACGTATCTTACTACTTTGTAGGTGAGATGTCAACATCATTTGACAAATTAAGAATACTTTCGCTACAAAGATACCGCAAAACACGGAAATTAAGGATAGTTTTTTGCGTAAATGAGAACCTTAAAAGAGTAGTTGGATTCTGCTATATTTATGAGTGGACATTTATGCCAGGAGACCTTAAAATAATAAACTGATTGACAGTCTCATGGAACGACTTTTGGAGGTGTGACATCATGGTAGATGAGAGTATCATCGGGAAATTGCGCGGGCAGTCCGGGGATAGGATGCTGAACGATCAGAGGCTGGCCGCGGTGAATGTGTTGGACGGGGGACGGACAGATTCTCTGGACGACGGGCAGTGTGCGCTTGAGTTTTTGTATGTATGCAGCGGAAATCTGACGGCAGAGGCGGGGCGTGAGGAGCTGAGCGCCGCGGCGGGAGATGTTCTGCTCCTGAATCAATACACAGAATATACCATAAAGGAAGTCGGGGAACGCAGCGAGGTGATCTGCCTCACTGCGCTGCCCGTATTTTTTGAGAAATCGTTTCAGATGCTTGACAGGCAGAGCCGGATCACAGACTTTCTGGCGAATGTGCTGTTGCAGGGCGATCGTACGCCGGAGTACCTGCTGCTGCATTTGGGAGAGCGGCATCCGATCGAAAATCTGGTCGAAAATCTCTGCGAATCGCTTCTGGACGACGGTGCGCGCAGCTCCGAGATCAGTCAGTACACGATGGGCTTGATTTTCCTGCATCTGAGCGACCATCTGAACCGTGTCGATCCGAATTCTGCACAGAGCTATAAGGCGCTCGTGATACAGGAGACTCTGAAGTACATTGAGCAGAACTACAAGACCGCCAGACTTGGCTATCTGGCAGAGCAGTTTCACCAGACGCTCCCGGTCATCAGCAAGATGATCAAAGCCGGGACGGGTTCCACCTTTCAGGAATTGCTGATGACAAAGCGCTTCCAGAAGGCATCGCAGCTCCTTGTGGAGACGAATCTCCCGGTCGAGGAGATCGCGCTGGAGATCGGCTATGAGAACCAGAGCTATTTTCACAGGCAGTTCAAGCAGCGCTATAACATTACGCCGCGTCGCTATCGTCTGAAGCATCGCCGAATGACGGCAGCTGCGGGAAAATAAAGGGTAGTAAAAAAGTCGGTTTCGTTTGATACGGAACCGACTTTTGCGTATGCGTGTTTAGTTGTCGTCCTCCACGGTTTTCGTGCTGGTGTAGACCGTACGCTTGCGCGCCATCGCGTCGCTTTCCAGATACTCGTCGTAGGTCGTGATCTTGTCGATGAAGGAGCCGTCCGGGAGGATCTCAATGATGCGGTTGGCTGTCGTCTGCACGATTTGGTGGTCGCGGGACGAGAAGAGCAGCACGCCCGGGAACTTGATCAGGCCGTTGTTCAGCGCGGTGATCGCCTCCATGTCCAGATGATCGGTCGGCTCGTCGAGGATCAGCACGTTCGCTCCGGAGATCATCAGCTTGCTCAGCATGCAGCGTACCTTCTCGCCGCCGGAGAGCACGCGCACCTTCTTTACACCATCCTCGCCCGCGAAGAGCATGCGTCCGAGGAAGCCGCGGACATAGGTGACGTCCTTGATCTCCGAATACTGTGTCAGCCAGTCCACGATCGTATCGTCGTTATCAAACTCGTGTGAATTATCTTTCGGAAAGTAGGACTGTGAGGTCGTGACACCCCATTTAAACGTGCCCTCATCCGGCTCCATCTCCCCAGCGAGAATCTGGAAGAGCGTCGTCTTCGCGAACTCATTGCTGCCGACGAAGGCGATCTTGTCGTCGTGTCCCATGATGAAGGAAATATTGTCCAACACCTTCACGCCGTCGATAGTCTTGGAAATCCCATCCACGGTCAGTATCTCGTTGCCGATCTCGCGGTTCGGACGGAAGTCAATGTAGGGATATTTGCGGCTTGAGGGGCGGATCTCATCGAGCTGAATCTTCTCGAGCGCCCGTTTACGGGAGGTCGCCTGCTTGGATTTCGAGGCGTTCGCGGAGAAGCGGGAGATGAATTCCTGCAGTTCCTTGATCTTTTCCTCTTTCTTCTTATTTGCTTCCTTCATCTGGCGGATCAGCAGCTGGCTTGACTCGTACCAGAAATCGTAGTTACCGGCGTAGAGCTGGATCTTGCCGTAGTCGATGTCCGCGATGTGCGTACATACCTTATTTAAAAAGTAGCGGTCGTGGGAGACCACGATCACGGTGTTGTTGAAGTTGATCAGAAATTCCTCGAGCCAGGTGATTGCGTCGAGATCGAGGTGGTTCGTCGGCTCGTCAAGCAGCAGGATGTCCGGATTGCCGAACAGGGCCTGTGCAAGCAATATTTTGACCTTCTGCGCGCCGAGAAGATCCTTCATCAGGGAGTAGTGGAGATCCGTCTCGATGCCAAGGCCGTTCAGCAGCGTGGCGGCGTCAGACTCGGCCTCCCAGCCGTCCATGTCCGCAAATTCCGCCTCGAGCTCGCTCGCGCGGATGCCGTCCTCCTCGGAGAAATCCTCCTTCGCGTAGATCGCGTCCTTCTCCTTCATGATCTCATAGAGTCTGGCATTTCCCATGATGACCGTGTCCAGCACTGTATATTCATCGTAGCGGAAGTGGTCCTGCTTCAGGAAGGAAATGCGTTGGCCGGGCGTGACCGCGATCTCCCCCTTCGTGCTGTCCAGCTCGCCGGAGAGGATCTTCAGGAAGGTGGACTTGCCGGCGCCGTTCGCGCCGATCAGGCCGTAGCAGTTTCCCTCGGTGAATTTGATATTGACATCCTCGAAGAGGGCTTTCTTGCCGATTCTCAGGGTTACATTGTTTGCAGATATCATAAAAACTCCTTTACTTTCAGGCATTTCTCAGCATTATAGCCGCTCTTTCCATTATACACAAGACCGAGTTTTTTTCAAGAAAAATATGAGTGAAAAGCGGT
>JAJQBC010000113.1:0-3268 GCA_021203465.1 Lachnospiraceae bacterium
GTTGTCGTCGCTGGTGTCGATCTAGGTGCACGCATTAACAAAAAAAAAAAAAAAATGGGAGGCGGTGCTTTTTCCGGTTGCCTTAAACTGCACGATGTCCCCCGGCTTGGGGGTATAGTCGCTGTCCTTGGCGTGCCAGATGCCTTTCTTCCGGGCCTTGGTCTCCAGCTTTGCCGCCGTCCGAGAGATGAGACTGCCGAGGTTGGTTCCCTGACACACGCCCCATTCCGCGCCAACGGTGCAGTGGGCCTCTCCGCTGGGCTTGGGGTCGGATTTGCCGCTGTCGGTGAGTTGTACCACGCGATTGCATCTGCCCGGTTGTTGACGCCGACCTTGGACAGCGCGTGTTTGATAGCCGCCGCCTGTCCGTTGGAGATGGCGGTGAGATAGGCGTCATGCGCCCACCTGATGCTCCCATCAACAGTAATAGGGATATAAGTTTTGCCCAAATCGGTGTTGGTGAAGCTGCCGTCGCCGGGGCTTTCCACCAGCGTGCCGACTGCCAGACTGCCCAGATTGGAACTGGACGTGCTGGACGGATAGGCCCGGGTAGGGACCTTTTTCTTTACGATGTAATAGGTGCTCATGGATCATTCCTCCTTTACCATCCACATAAGTTTGTCCATCTGCTGACTGTTCAGGCCGCCGCCGCAGAAGGTATCTTCGTCCACCTGGAACGCCTCGAAGTCGTGCTCGATGTCGGGGATGCCGTCGGCGTTCAGGGCCGCGAGGAACTCAGGCAGCTTTTCCTTGTCCACCACGTAGCGGTTGCCGCCCACGCTGTGGCCGTACTCCTGGAATAGCTTTTCCCGCAGCTCCAGATACTCTTTCGCCGCGTCCCGCAGCTTGCGGATGTTCCGGGCCACAGCATAGCCCAGCTTGCCCTTCTCTTTCAGCTGGGACAGGATTTCGATGTTGCTTGCCATTTCGGCGTTGGTCATGGTCATGGGTTATTCCTCCTTTATCCGACTGTTGCATAATTTGCGGTCGAAGCGTTTGCTTTCGGCTCCACGTCCTCGGTGACTCCCAGCTCCACGTTCTCGGTGGCGGCTTCGGTGGTCGCGTCGATAGCGGCAATGGCGGACTGGAACGCCGCGTAAGCCTCCGCCGCCGCGTCTTTGTTGGCGTTGTACAGGGCGCTGTTTGCCACGGCAAGTGTCGCCGTCCCCAGCGGGTGGAACCTGTCCACGGTGCCGGTGATGGTGGCAAAGACTTTGCCGCTGTCGTCCGTCAGGGTCGTTTGCATTTTGACAGTGGTGTTTGTGGTGGTGGTCTTGGTGGTGGTGATTTTCATTTTTATTCCTCCGTTTCCGTCCAGCCGTAGACTCCCGGCTCCCAGACGTTGTTGTCGATGTCAGATGTCCACGTCTTGCCGTTGTGGGTCACTTTGTCCCCAGTCATATAGGGATTTGTGCTGTCCGGCTGCACCCACTCCAGCGGGGTGCCGTCCTCGCTGGTCAGAACCTCCGCAAACAGGCTGGGCGCGTCCTCCGGTGTCCAGTCGCTCTGGCTGGTATGGTCTTGCAGCACTGTGTACAAGGTGCCGTCATACTGGAGCCGGGTGCCCGCTTCGTAAGTTGCCCCCGGTTGCCACGTGTCGTGGATAGGGATGCAATTCAGGGCTTCATCGTCGTCCAGCTTGGCAACGGCGGTCATAATCATCGCGTGGATTTCTTCAAACATTTCAGCACCCCCTTAGAATTTGTAGGCTGCCCAATCGATAGACTCGCCCGAAACATAAGTCGTGCCCCAGTTCCAGCCTTGGTCGATTACAATCACTTTCAAGTTGCCGTCCGAATAGGAACCGCTAAACGACCACATTCCGCTGTCGGTGTATCCTGCGCCTATTGCCGTGGTGGAGCTGTCCCCGCCAAAATACAGCACTGAGCACATGGGATAGTCTCCATATGCCCATGGCCCCAGCACAACAATATCCGGCACAAAAGGCAGCTCGTCCTCGGTGATGTAGGCATACCCGGAGCTGTCAGTGGTGATGGTACCGGAGGCGGACTGATAGCTGCTGCCGGAGGAATCTCCCCCATAACTGCCCGTCACACCAAAAATACAGGTGCCGGATTTGATGTTTGCAGCCGTCAGGTTTGCGTCACCCTCAATAGTCTGTGCGCCGGACAAATACTGTCCCGCCGCTATGGTTTGGTCGGCTGTCCCCGGCGTGTAGGTTGCCGCCGCTTTTTGCGTTACCGCACTACCCACATAGCTGCTGGAAATAGGCCCTACCGTAACGCTTGACAGGCCATCATAGCCGCTGTCAGGGACGATTGTTTGGCTGTTCTCGCTGGTTGTGGCAGTTTTGGCTTGCAGTGTGATGTCGCTGCTGCTGCCGGATGTCGGAATTGCCACAATAGCCGCCGCCATCTCTCCGGGCTTATATGTGGCTGCCCCCCCATTTTGGGCCCGGATAGCGTCCGCAATGTCGGAGAGGCTGGTATCTGTCACAAGCACTTTGCTCATTAGTAGCTCACCTCATCTCCGTCTGTGTAGCTGGGCGCATAAATCGCTACATCGTTGATGGTGGCAATTTGTGTCCCGGATGTCAGCACCTGCGTTACGTTGGTGGCGTTGTTTTCCGCCGTTTCAGCGGTACTCGCAAGCCCCTCCTCCAAATTGTTTAGCTTCGCGGCGGTGATGATGTCACCTTTGCTCCATGTGGTCGGTGTGTAGCTCATGGTTTATCCTCCCTCCAAAGCCGCAACTCTGGCTTTCAGTTTTTGTACCTGGTCGATGAGCAGGCCCACAAATTCGGTGTAAATCAAGCCGTATTCTTCATCATAGCCGTGGTAGCCGTTGCCTTCCTCATCGGGGCTAGCGGGGCTGATTACAAGCCCCGCAAAATCTTGTGTGGTCAGTCCGCTGTCCAGCAGGGCCTGTTCCGTTGTCTGCGCCCCCATGCCGATGTGAAACCGTCCGGCATTGCCGTCGATGTAGCGGAATGCTTTCGGCTCCAGCCGGTCGAAAAAGCCGTCCCAGTTGTCCAGGCTTGTCCAGTCTTTTTTGATACGTTCATCAGATAGTGTGGTGGTGCCGGAGCTGTTTTGGTACCTGACCGTCCGCCCACGAAGGATGGACACGGACGCATAGGTTTCATCGTCGCTCCCTGCTCCACTCCACCCGAAATATGAGGTCAGCCCGTCGGTGCCGCGATATACGACGAAATGGCGGGTATCGGAACTGGACGACGTGTCGTCTGTGTCTGCGAAGTAAGCGGAAATGCCAACACCTGTTGTCGGTTCAACATGGAAGCGAATTG
>JAJQBC010000113.1:3278-5325 GCA_021203465.1 Lachnospiraceae bacterium
GAATACATCTCAAGGTTTCCATCAAATTCGGCCCCGCCTTTTGCATACAGCATCCCGGCACTTGTCACTGAGAACACACCACCAAGGGTGATCGAGCCGCCAGTTATGGTTAGATTGCTACTTTTGACTGCACCATCCCGTGCGACCTGGAATGTTGTGTTGGTATTGCTATCCTGAACATGAATGTATGGCCTGTCTGATTCGTTCATCAGAAGCATCCCAGCTTCTGCCGCTCCCACATAAATGCTTGAGCTGCTTTTAATTCTAGTGCTTGTGATATTCCACCCGCCAACCGTTCCACCGGAAGCATATATAGTGCCAGTAAACGTGCCGTTATTGGCGACAATGTTTCCATCCTCGTCCATTGTGAAGTTCCCGGCGTTGATGATGAGCTGCCCCGCCTCGAACAGGATGTAGGCCGCATTGGCGGAGATGCACCCATAAGCAACACCGTCATCGTCCGTCTCGATTGTCAGGGCAAGGGAGGCCGAAACTACAGATGTTACGATGGTTTCCGTATCCTCCGGCGCAGGGGTCCAGTCGGTGGCAACGGTACCTTGTTCAACCTTAATCCAGGCGATGTCAATATAATCACCGGCGGTAGCGAAATTACTAAGTGAAAAGCCAACCCTTTGGTAAGTATAACTGCTGTCAGGCGTGAACGCACAACTTCGCGTCACCCATTCGCCTGCTGTAAAGTTGGCGGCATCGAAGCTGGAAATAGAAACATTGGTGGAACTGCTGTGGTATGCCCGCAAGGCTAGGGCTGCCGCCTTACTTAGCCGGACTCTTAAGCTGACCATATACTCGGCTGCGCTATCAAAAGCATCAGACAAATCCAGCCAAACGTAGCACATCATTGATTGCGTTATATCACGGTAAATCCGTGTATAGCCATCAGCCACAGAAATTGTGAAATAATCCTCTGCCGTTGTACTGCTGAGATACCATGCCGGGTCGTCGCCTTCTGTATATCTGCCAGAGTTTAGCGCATAGTTGCGCCCACCGATGGAGAGGTTGTCGATTTGGCTTTGCACACTGGTAACGGTGGCGGTGATGCCCTCCGCTGTGGTCTCCAGCGTGGTCACACGGCTGACAAGGCCGGTTGTTGTTCCGTCACCGTTGACGGTGGTGGTCAGGTCTCCGATTTCGGTGGTGATGCCCTCGATGGTCTCGGTGACGGTGGTGTACTGGTCCTGAATGGTGGTGATTTCACCCTCCAGCGTGTCCACCGCCGTGTCGATGTCCGTCTGCCAGACTTTGCTGGAGATTTGCCCCTGTACTACTTCAAGCTCCGTCTCCAGCGTTGTGGTTTTCTCCCTCGCCACGCCGTCTGTCAGGCAGGTCGGCTCCGTCCATTCTGCGTTGCCGTCGTAGTAGACGACGTAAAAGGCAGTCCAGAGATACTCCCCATCTGCCGGGGCCTGATAAGCAGTTGTCCACGTGCTGGAGGTCTCCGTCACCTCCACAAGGCTTTCGCCCACGACCGCTGTTTCAACGGTTGCCGCCGCCCGTTCCGCTCCGTCTGCCGGGTCGCAGGGCGGCTCATCCGCTGAGTCTCCGAGGGCGTAATATTGCGTGATGCTGGTCACAGCCTCGCTTGCCAGCGCGTCCGCCAGGGCCTGTGCCGCTTCTGCGGCTAATGCCGCCTCGTTGGTGGCGGTGGTGATGGTCACGTATTCCGCCACAAGGGTGCTCTCGTTGATAATCACCTGCGCCGCGTCCACTTGGAGTGACCCGTCCGTGGTCAGATACTCCGCCACGCTTGCAATGTCCAGCTTGTAGCCGGAGATAGCCGCGTCATCTGCCACCGCCGCGTCCTTGATGATGGCCCCGTTGCCGGTCAGTCCGGCTTCGGTCAGGCCCAGCGCGTCCCAAATCAGCACGCCGTTGGCGTTCCAAAGGTATAGGTTGTAGTCCCCGCTTGCGTCCTCCCCGATTTGCACCCGGACATAAGTGCGATCTGATATTTGGATGGTTGCCCCGTCAATCAACAGGTTCTGCCCGTCGTTGTTGGCGATTTGGACGCTGTCCGTGTAAATCGTCC
>JAJQBC010000140.1 GCA_021203465.1 Lachnospiraceae bacterium
GGAAGCTCAATGTCTCGATTCGGATGTGTCGCCCGCCAAGCATTGAGATGATTGCGTCTTTTAATCCGTCATAGTTCATGTCGATATACTGCAGCAGTGATTCGTAAGTCTCTGATCTGGTCCAGTAATTTCCAATCTCACGATTTTCCACAGCCCGCATTACAGAGTTTGGACTGTATACATGGCTCTCCTGATTGAACGAATATCCATCATACCATTTTCTGGTATTTTCAAAGTCAAGATCATAGTTCAAGCACAACTCCCTTACCTCGCCCTCTGTAAATCCAACATACCTGGCAAGCCGGCCCGGAAGCGTCATGGTAAATTCCCTGAAATCCGTCAGTGCAGACTCCGTTCCATATTTTTTTATGGGAAGGATCCCTGTCATATAGGCAGCGGCAATCGTTTTATCCGTAGAAGGCCCGCCCTTAAAGAGCCCTCTCAGGAACTGAACATATTCCTTCTGCAGCGCGTCGTCAAGTTTCGCTTCCCGGAACAAAGCGTCCCACTCATCGATAATGAGAATAAATTTACGGTTCGTTTTTTCGGCAACAGCCAGAAGAGCATCCGCAAGAATCGTTTCATTTCTTTTGACATATTGCGGATAAGCCAGCATTAATTCGCGGATCACTTTCTCCTGGATTTCGCGGATTATATTTTTCAGAGACAAGGCAGTAGAAATAAATCGCGTAATGTCGAGATAAATCACATCAAATTTGTTCAGATATTTCTCATAGGTTTTGGATTTTGAAATTTCAAGTCCGGCAAAAAGCTCCTGCGAATCGCAGCTCCTGTCATAATAGGCAGCCAGCATCGCAGCAGCGTAGGACTTGCCGAAACGTCTGGGACGGCTGAAGCAGGTCATACAGCGCTTCGTGCCGATTGTACTATTCACATAATCAATCAGGCCTGTCTTGTCAATATATATATCATTTCGGATCTGTCGAAACGCCTCGTTTCCGCAATTCAGATATGCGCCCATCCGTCGAATTCCTTTCTCATTTTTGAAGTTTTACCGTTTAAAGCTTATCATAAACCGGAAAGCTTCACAATGTAAATATCAAATATGATACGTTCTTGAAGTATGAAATCAAGTTCACCACGCAATTCAAGAAGGATCTCAAATACCGGGATCATGACCTGACTGGCAATTACATTTCATATCGAGAATGTCATGTGGAACCAGACTGGTTGCTTGTCTATAAGAAAGTAATGTGAACCTTGCAAAAAAGTTACACTAAAGCAAAGGCAGACTTTCACTCTCCACAACAATCTTACATTGACTTTTGTAACAGGCAATCCCGTACTTCAGCAGAGTGCGCATACCGTCTTTCACCAGTTCCGCAGTATAATCATTGTCGTTGATTTGTTTTAGCGCCTTTTGGCACTCCTGCTCAAACTGCGCGTTTTCTGCATATTTCACTTCGATGATAATACCAATCTCTTCTTCTTCGATCTCTATTGCAATGTCATAGTATCCTTCACCGGATTCTCTGTTTGAGTCGACACTCCAGCCGTCTTTAAAACCAAGGATACCGAGAAGCAGGCCATGGTAGAAGCTTTCCTTGAACTCTTTTCTGACAGCAGTATCTCTTACGCTGATCGTATTTTTCATAAGAGCCGTGAACAACTTCTCTGCCTCGGCCGCATTGCCGCTCTTCAAAGCCTCGCAAAATGCCGATACAGTTACTCCATCCTGTGCAATTTCCTTTTCAAACAGCTTTAATACAAAGTCTCTGAAAATACTGCGGACTTCTGTGTTGGGTATTGTAAGACGAACCAGATTGCCGGATGGTGTTTCACTTTGGGTCAGATAACCTGTAGCATATAACAGGCTCCACATGTTCTCTACACTGTCGTACATCGTGTCATAAGTGAGCTGTTCTTCTATCTTTTTCTGTACGGTTTCCCCTGAAATGAGCCTCTCTATCTGGGTCTTTGTTACACCGTTGCCCATCTTTTGTATGAATCTTTGAACTTCCTCGTTACCGCTGGAGTTTGCCCAGTAGCTCCTGGGCACTTTATTGGGGTTTGTCAGAAGCTGATTGCACCAGTTAATAACATCCCAGGGATTATATACATTGGCGCGACCAATTTTGTATCCGTCATACCATTCTCTGGTGACATCATAATACTCACTCAGTTCATAATAAACAAGCATTTCCCGGACTTCTTCATCTGTGAAACCAAACTGCTCATCACATTCTGCTTCTGACAGTGTATACATTTTAGGATTGTTGAGTCCTGTGAAAATGCTCTCTTTGGACACACGCAGACAACCTGTCAGAACCGCGAACTCCAGATTTGAATTGGTCTTAAGCGCAGCATTAAAGATATTTCGGATAACATCAACCATATTCTTATAGTATCCGCGCTGGTTCGCTTTTGCGAGAGGGACATCATATTCATCTACCAGAATGATTACTTTATGCCCATAATGTTTTTGCAAAAGCTCTGATAGTAATTTTAAGCTGCTGAATAATGTGTCATCGGCCATTTCTCTGTCAAAAAGCAGCTCAAAATCCCGTTTATCCTGTTTCGATAACCTGTCACTGTCAAGAAGAAACTGGAATCTTCTCGCTTCTTCGTTAATGACTCTGGTGATCATCAGACGACTTGCTTCAAAATTACCGGCATCAATATTTTTTAATGTAATGGAAATCACAGGAAACTGCCCCATGTATCTCTCGCACAGCTCTATTTCTTCTGAAATAGCCAGTCCGTCAAACAGAGATTTATCTGTGCCAATTTCAAAGAAATACCTGAGCATACTCATATTTATGCTTTTTCCAAAGCGGCGCGGACGTGTGAAAAGATTTACCTTGCCCCAATTGCTCAGGAGTTCTTTTATCATTCCAGTCTTATCAACATAATAAAAATCCTGTGTAATTATTTCCGCAAAGTCCTCTATGCCAATCGGCAATTTCCTTTTTCCCACACTGCTCACCTCCAATCAAACTCACAGCGTAAGATTTGCTGTTTAAAGCTTATCATAAACCGGAAAGCTTCGCAAGCGTCACAGCAACAGCTTACCATGTGGATTGTCAAGGTGCTTTGGCGCTGCTAATTTCATGAACTGTCACTGACTTGCCTTCATGGGCTGATTTGTAATACAGTGTGAGGATAAAATCACACGTCAGGCGCTTTAGGGCAATAGAGCATCCCAATGTTCTGGAAAGGAATATGTCCAGTTCCTGAGAGGGCTCTTTAAGGGCGGGCCTTCTACGGATAAAACGATTGCCGCTGCCTATATGACAGGGATCCTTCCCATAAAAAAATATGGAACGGAGTCTGCACTGACGGATTTCAGGGAATTTACCATGACGCTTCCGGGCCGGCTTGCCAGGTATGTTGGATTTACAGAGGGCGAGGTAAGGGAGTTGTGCTTGAACTATGATCTTGACTTTGAAAATACCAGAAAATGGTATGATGGATATTCGTTCAATCAGGAGAGCCATGTATACAGCCCAAACTCCGTAATGCGGGCTGTGGAAAATCGTGAGATTGGAAATTACTGGACCAGATCGGAGACTTACGAATCGCTGTTGCAGTATATCGACATGAACTATGATGGCTTAAAGGATGCAATCATCTCAATGCTTGGCGGGCGACACATCCGAATCGAGACACTGAGCTTCCAGAATGATATGATGTCCTTTAAAAGCAAGGACGATGTCCTTACCCTTCTGATTCACCTTGGATATTTGGCATATGATTCTGCCAGAGCAGAGGTTTATATTCCAAATCTGGAAGTTGCGGAATCTTTTAAAATTGCAGTTTAGAATACAGACTGGCGTGGAGTGAGCGAAGCCCTGAAGGAATCAGAGGATTTGCTGGATGCCACGATCCATGGAGAGCAGGACGCTGTCGCTGCGGCAATGGATTCCATTCACACTTCCGAAACTTCCATTCTGCAGTATAATGACGAAAACTCATTAAGCTGCGCCATTACGATTGCTTACTATACTGCACGTAATTATTATACAATCATACGCGAGCTTCCCTCCGGCAGGGGCTTCGTCGATCTGGTATTTATCCCATTGCCAGGGACAAATAAACCCGCTATGATCGTGGAATTGAAATATAACAAGTCTGCTGCAGGAGCCATACAGCAGATCAAGGATAAATACTATACTGGAGCGCTAAAAGGCTATGCTGGGAACCTTCTGCTGGTCGGAATTAATTATGATAAAAAAGAAAAAACGCATACATGTGTGATTGAGCAGGTTGATGGGTAAGCGCTTAACTTTGAACGTCTGTCAGTTAGCACCCCCGTCTCAGCACTGCCGTTCGGTAAGATGGCCTTGCCGCCCAACAGTGTGACTACATAACTGCGTAGATGAACTCCAGCAATAGATTTCAAACGTACTGCTCAGCAATCCGGCAGTTGTACACTCCACGGCAAAGATACACTCAAACCGCAGGCAGTGTCTGCCCATACATATCTGCGCCATGCGTTCCCGGGATCAGGCATTCTGGATATCGTCAAAAATAACCGGAATTTTATGCTGCATCTCTCGCAGAGCCATCGCAGCTACCTCCCGCATCTGTGGGTGCGCTTTTTCGGAGGTTCTCAGTCTGAAAAAATGTCTCCACTCTCTTAAATTCATCGTGACGACGATTTCCGTTTTCAGACTGTTGGGCAGGATACTGCGTGCCTCCTGTGGCTGCGCACCTCTGGCCGTCAGTTGCAGGTAAGCCTGTTCCAGAGACAGCATGGTATCATACCAGATGTTGTATTCCTCGCTGTCCTCACTCCAGAAGACGGCTCTCCGTTTTTTGTAGGTGATCTTGCCGCATTTGCTGGTGTTTCACCACATTATCTCGAAGCTCTTCGGTTTTTATGGGTGACACTTAGAAGCTTCGGTTTTACGTGGTGATTTTAGCTGCTTCACCAAAAATGCGTTTTTGAAAGCCTTTCCATGATAGGCTGGCGACAACATACCCTTTTTTAGCCAATATAGGATTGAAATAGCCAACAAGTGTTGAATCTACAACATTTGAGGGAAAAACACCACTATTTACTGGAGAGCCTTATTTTGTTCTTTTCTTAAAGCATCTCTTTCCTCTTGTCCTTTTTCATTTAAATATTCTTCTAAATTTTTAATATACTGTTTTCTCCTTTCCAAATATGCGTTCTGCGAAAAATCTGTTGGACGGAGTATCTCAACTTCTTTCTTGCTATTCTCTTTCATCTTCCCTTCCTCCAGTACTCATTACGTCAATAGTTGTTGTCATATTTTTTTGGTCGATTGTAAAATGAAGTTGAACACCTAAAAAATCCATAGCGAT
>JAJQBC010000081.1 GCA_021203465.1 Lachnospiraceae bacterium
AATATTTTTATTTTACCATTCAGCACCAAAATTGCAAGAGCAGCACGGCTTTTCGGACGGCCGCATTTTTTGTTTACTTTTCCAAACTTATATACTATGATATTGAAGGCAAAGCTACTTGAAGCACATCTTTGATTGCATGTTCTGTGCCTGTATGCGGCTGTGCTTACCTGCATCCGAGCAGGCAAACCTGTGGAAAGAGGATCCGGATATGAACCGACGAAACTATCAAAAAGAGCTGGATAAGGAAATCGACCACGTTCAAGGGACAGGAATTATCCCGACGCTCCTGCTGCATAGCTGCTGCGCGCCCTGCAGCAGCTATGTGTTGGAATACCTGACAGAATATTTTCGGATCACACTGCTCTACTACAACCCGAACATCTACCCGGAGAGCGAATACCGCTGCCGGGTGCAGGAGCAGCAGCGGTTGATCCGGGAGCTGCCGACGCGCCACCTGGTCGAATTTCTGGAAGGCGATTACCGCCCGGAGGATTTCTATGCCTGTGCGAAGGGGCTGGAGTCTCTGCCGGAGGGTGGCGAGCGCTGCTTCCGCTGCTACCGTCTGCGACTCACCGAGGCTGCAAAAACGGCAAAAGAAAAGGGCTGCGACTACTTCGCCACAACCCTGTCCATCAGTCCGCTGAAAAATGCCGATAAGCTTAATGAGATCGGCGAGTCACTGGCCGCGGAATACGGTCTTCGCTGGCTCCCGAATGATTTCAAAAAGCGGGACGGCTACAAACGCTCCATCGAACTGTCAAAAGAGTACGGACTCTACCGGCAGGATTACTGCGGCTGCGTCTACTCTCAGATGGAGCGGAATCGGCAGAAAAACCCTATCTCGTCGGAATAATTTCCAGCCAGTATCCGTCCGGATCCTGAATAAAATAGACTCCCATCGACGGATTCTCAAAGCAGATACAGCCCATCTCCTGATGATGCGCATGCGCCGCCTCAAAATCATCCACGCGAAACGCCAGATGAAATTCGCAGTCTCCCAGATCATAGGGGCGATCCATATCCCGCATCCAGGTCAACTCCAGTTCAAAATCCGTCTCCTCGTTTTTCACAAAGACGATGATGTATGACCCGTCGGCCGCTTCCTTTCTGCGCGTTTCGGTAAGACCCAGCGCCTCTTTATAAAATGCAAGTGATTTGTCCAGATCCGCCACATTATAATTTTCATGAACCATCTTAAATTTCATATTGAGCACCTCTTTTTTTATTTCGTCGATCCTTCTGTCTCTTCAACGCACCCGGTCCGGGAAGCCGACCTTGTGCTGCACCTTCCGCAGCGTCTTTGAAGACACATAAGAGGCCTTCTCGGCATTTGCCTTGATAATCCCATCGATGTATGCTTTATCCTTCTCCAGCTCCGCGTAGCGCTGCTGCAACGGCTTCAGCACACTGACCACCGCCTCGCCCACGGCCATTTTGAACTCGCCATATCCCTTTCCGTCGAATTCCTTCACGACCTCTTCCGGTGTCTTCGACGTGCAGGCACTGTAAATGTCAATCAGATTATGGATGCCGGGCTGCTCATCACGGTAGAGAATCTGCGCCTCGGAATCCGTCACCGCACGCTTGCACTTGCGCATGACCGTATCCGGGTCGTCCATCAGATAGATCGAACCGTTCGGGTTCTCGTCGGATTTGGACATCTTCTTCGACGGATCCTGCAGGCTCATGATCTTCGCGCCGACCTTGCCATAATAGCCCTCCGGAATCGTAAATACGTCGCCATAGATCGCGTTAAAGCGCTGGGCAATATCCCGCGTAATCTCCAGATGCTGCCTCTGGTCGATGCCAACCGGCACAACGTCTGCCTGATAGAGCAGGATATCCGCCGCCATCAGCACCGGGTAAGTGAACAGACCCGCATTGATATTGTCCGCATGCTTCGCGGACTTATCCTTGAACTGCGTCATCCGGTTCAACTCACCCATATAGGTGAAGCAATTCAGAATCCAGGCCAGCTCCGCATGTCCCGACACATGCGACTGGTAATACAGGCAGTTCTTCTCCGGGTCGATTCCCGCCGCAATGTAGATCATCAGCAGACTGCGCGCGCGCTTCCGAAGCGTCGCCGGATCCTGACGGATCGTGATCGAGTGCAGATCGACCACACTGTAAAAACATTCATATTCGTCACAGAGGTTCACCCAGTTGCGGAGCGCCCCCAGATAATTCCCCAATGTCAGATTCCCTGTGGCCTGCATCCCGCTGAACAAAACTTTCTTTCCCTCAAACATAGCTCAATCCTCCCCATCTGTTATGATATATAACGCTCTCTATACCTGAGCCGTGCGAGACATATATCTATATGAAAACCATTGGGCAGCGTCGGCACTTAACGAAGTCAAGCCAAAGGCGCAGACTGAGTTTAGTGTCCGCTACGCTGACCACTGAGCGAGAGCGCGTTTTCAGATAGATATATTCCTCGCACGGCGCCACTTGGAGCATATATCTGTCTAAAAACCATTGGGCAGCGTCGGCACTTGGTGAAGTCGAGCCGAAAGGCGAAGGCTGAACCTAGTGTCCGCTACGCTGACCACTGAGCGAGAGCGAGTTTTCAGATAGATATATGTTCCCACTGGCGCCCCACTTGCAGTAAATGCCCATATCATCATAACTTTCTTCCTTGCCTTTGTCAATCAACTTTGCTATAGTGAGGGAAAAGGAGGCTATACGGTTATGGAGAAAATCACGAGCTTTACGGTTGACCACATTCGTCTGATCCCGGGCGTCTATGTGTCGAGAAAGGATCCGGTCGGAGATACGGTTGTCACAACCTTCGACCTGCGCATGACGAGCCCGAATGACGAGCCGGTCATGAACACTGCGGAGATACACGCCATTGAGCACCTCGGCGCGACCTTCCTGAGAAATCACGCACTCTATGGGACAAAGATTCTCTATTTCGGGCCGATGGGCTGCCGCACCGGCTTTTATCTGCTGTTGGCAGGTGATTTTGAGTCGGCAGATATCGTGAACCTGCTGATCGAGATGTACGAGTTTATCCGCGATTTTGAGGGAGATATCCCCGGAGCCGCTCCGCAGGACTGCGGAAATTATCTGGATATGAACCTTCCGATGGCGAAATGGCTCGCCCGGAGATATCTGGACGAAGTGCTCTACGATATCACGGATGAGCGCCTGCACTATCCGGGCTGATGATTTTCCCGGCTTGCAGAGTTCGCAGGAAATCGTCGTGAAGCTGTGCAAAGCATAAAGGCATGGCGAACTGACATGTCTGCACATCAAACATAAAGAGATTAAAAAAGGAGTATGCGCCAAACGGATCCTTCAATCCGAGGCGGCCATACTCCTCTGTTCTTATACATATTCCTGACCCTGACTATATGAACTGCATGCCCTGATAAACACCATCGTTTGCATGCGGCTTTTCATCACAGCCATGCCTTAATCTTCCCGTAAATGCCCTTTCCGTCCAGACCGAATTTTTCGAGCAGAACCTTCGCCGGGCCGGACTCACCGAAGCGATCCTCAACGCCAATGCGCAACATCTTCGTCGGCGCATTCTCCGAAAGGGCTTCTGCGACCGCCCCGCCGAGGCCACCGATGATCGAATGCTCCTCCACCGTCACGACCTTGCCGGTCTTCTTCGCGGACGCAACGACCAGCTCTACGTCCAAAGGCTTGATCGTGTGAATGTTGATCACCTCAGCGGAAATGCCGTCTGCCTCGAGCAGCTTCGCCGCCTCCAGGCTCTCGCAGACTTCCAGACCTGTCGCAATGATCGTCACATCCGCGCCTTCCCGCAGCGTAATGCCCTTGCCGATCTCGAACTTATAATCCGCGTTGTCGTTGATGACCGGAACCGCGAGACGTCCAAATCTCATATAAACCGGTCCGACATACTCAGCAGCTGCCTTCACCGCGGCTCTCGCCTCCACATCGTCAGACGGAACAATGATCGTCATACCCGGGATCGTGCGCATCAGGGCGACATCTTCATTACACTGATGGGTCGCGCCGTCCTCACCGACGGAAATACCCGCGTGGGTCGCACCGATCTTTACATTCATGTGCGGGTAGCCGATGGCATTGCGCACCTGCTCAAAAGCTCTGCCCGCCGCGAACATCGCAAAAGTCGAAGCGAAGGGGATCTTGCCCGCAGTGGACAGCCCCGCCGCGACGCTCATCATATTTCCCTCAGCGACACCGCAGTCAATATGGCGGTCCGGGAAGGCTTTCTTGAAAACACCTGTCTTCGTCGCGCCCGCGAGATCCGCGTCCAGCACCAGGACATTCGGATTCTGCTCCCCCAGCTCCACCAGGGCATTGCCGTAACTCTCTCTTGTCGCGATCTTCTTTACTTCTGACATAACGCTTCACCCACTTTCTCCAAATCTGCCATCGCCACCGCGTACTGCTCGTCATTCGGTGCCGTACCATGCCATGATGCCTGATTTTCCATAAAGGAAACGCCTTTGCCCTTGACGGTCTTCGCAATGATCGCCGTCGGCTGTCCCTTTACCGTCCGCGCTTCTGTAAACGCGGCCCGGAGCTGGTCCATATCGTTTCCATCCGCCACGTTGATCACGTGGAAATTGAATGCCTCGAATTTTTTATCAATCGGATAAGGAGAATTGACATCCTCGATCTTTCCGTCGATCTGCAGACCATTGTTGTCCACGATCACCACAAGGTTGTCCAGCTTTCTGTGTGCGGCCAGCATTGCCGCCTCCCAGACCTGGCCTTCCTGAATCTCGCCATCTCCAAGCAATGTATAGACACGATAGGACTTTCCGTCCAGCTTGCCGGCAATCGCCATCCCAACCGCCGCGGAGATGCCCTGTCCCAGAGAGCCCGACGACATATCGATACCCGGAAGATCCTGCATGCACGGATGCCCCTGCAGACGGGTTCCTACATGACGAAAAGTCTGAAGCTCCTCTACCGGGAGATATCCTCTCTGCGCCATCGCACTGTAGTAACCCGGCGATGTGTGCCCTTTGGACAGCACGAAACGATCCCTGTCCGGATCCTTCGGATTCTTCGGATCGATATTCATCTCTTCAAAATAGAGATAGGTAAAAATGTCCGCCGCAGACAAAGATCCGCCGGGATGTCCCGATTTGGCACTGTGCACGCCCGTTACAATCCCTTTGCGGACTTCGTTTGCAATCTTTTTCAGTTCTAAAGTCTGCATGGTTTTCTCCTTTTCTGAAAAATTGTAACTGTTCCAGACAGCACGCCGCAGGTCTTCGCTTCGACGCTGTTCTGAACTGTTATCATAAATTTATACTATCATAAATCCCGGAATTTTCAAGACATTATTGCCGGACTGCCACAGATCAGGAAAGCGCCGCCGCGAGGCGTGCCACCTGCTCTGCCGTATTCTCCATGTTCTGTCTTGCTGTCTCCGGATCCATCGCCTCATCAAGTGTACACACGCCGCGCAGAATCGGGAAGAACGCGTCAATCCCATTTTCATTGCAGGCCTCCGCTCCGGGAGCGATCGAACCGGCCAGCGCCACAACCTTCGCGCCATGCTTCTTCGCCATCTTTGCAATACCGACCGGAACCTTTCCCATCGCGGTCTGCTGGTCGAGGCGGCCCTCGCCGGTGAACACCAGATCAGCACCCTCAAGCGCACGATCCATCTCCACCGCATTCATCACGAGCTCAATGCCCGGCTGCAGATCCGTGTTCAGGAAGGTCAGGAATGCATAACCAAGGCCGCCCGCAGCCCCGGCTCCCGCCGTGAGCGTGCAGTCCCTACCCGTCGCCGCCACAGCAACCTTCGCAAAGGAAGCCATGTCCTGATCCAGCTGCTCCCTGATATCCTCTGTGACGCCCTTCTGCGGCCCGAAGATGTAGGTAGCTCCGGTCTCTCCGCAGAGCGGATTGTTCACATCACAGGCCACGCGGAAATGGCATTCCTTCAGCTCCGGAATCACCTTATCCATACGAATCGAGGCGACTTTGCCCAGAGCAGAAGCACTGATTCCCGCAGCTTCTCCCTTCGCATCGAGGAATTCATATCCCAGCGCCGTGAGCATACCGATGCCGCCGTCGTTCGTGGCGCTGCCGCCAATACCGACAATGAACTCCCGGCAGCCGCGGTCAATCGCGTCCCGAATCATCTCGCCGACGCCATAGGTCGTCGCGTCCAGCGGGCGCTTGTCCTTGCCAACCAGAATAATACCGGCCGCAGCAGCCATTTCCATGATCGCCGTGCCCGACTCACGAAGCAATCCGTACTCCGCAGTCACCGGTGCCTCCAGCGGCCCGTGCACCTTCGTCTGCACCGGCTCTCCGCCCATGCCCTCCACGAATGCTTCCGTCGTACCCTCTCCGCCGTCCGCTACCGGTTTTACAAGAATTTCCGCCTGCGGAAGAGCTTTCTGCACACCCCGCTCGATCGCACGTCCTGCCTCCATCGAACTTAAGCTTCCCTTCAGGGAGTCAATCGCTATCACTACTTTCATCGCATTTCCTTCTCCTTTGAAAAAAGTTGCTTTTATTATATAAGATTTCTTCCGGGCTTGTAAACAGAAATTCGCACATTTCTTTTCATTTTAAAAAAATAGAGGAAGGAGCCTTCTGCCCCTTCCTCCGTTCTGCCATCAGATGGCTCCGATTTTCATGTAAGTGCTCTCAAGCGATGCGCCGGAGCGAATGCTGTCACGCGTCTGGTTTTCCCGCTCCTCAATCTCAAAAGCCCTCTTGATTACCTCGTCAAAAATTTCCTGCGGTATGATCACGGTTCCGTCGATGTCGCCGAACACGATATCTCCCGGATTGATTGTGACTCCATCGATCTGGATCGGAACCAAGCATTCATTGACCTCAGCACGGCCCTTCGAGCTGCTCGGAAGATGTCCTCTGTAGATAAGCGGGAAGTTCATCTCGCGAACCACCTTGAGATCACGCGCCATTCCGTCCAGCACAGCCCCGACGCCGCCTTTCTGAAGAATCGCAAGGCTCATGAGTTCTCCCAGAATCGCACAGCTATAATTGCCGCGGGTGGTCAGTACCATCACATCGTCCTCCTTCATCTGGTCGATGCAGCGGCACTGCGCCGTCAGCGGATCCTCCGGCATGGAGTAAACCTCCGTAGCGATACAGGTAAAGGCACGTCCCACCACTACGGTATCCGGAAACAGTGCATCCATCTCCCGCCCCAGAAACTGATTGCGATAGCCCATGGAATCCAGGACATCACATACCAGACCCGAGTACAGGTTTTCCTTCAAATACTCAATCGTATACTCTCCTATTTTTCCGCTCATTTCATTTTCCTCCTGTTACTGTTATTTGTTTTCTCTTAACGCCCGGTGCGCATCCTTGTCTCTATCTGCTTCAGCAAGGCCTTGCCCTCCGCCGGGCGAATCCGCTTCACCGCATAACCCGCGAATTCCCGGAATTTTGCGGAATCGCCGCTTATAGACACGATTTCCTTATCCTTTGTCGTGAGCTTCAAGGAACGCCCCAGCATGGATTTGTCTACCTTCACGATATCGTCCCAGTATACGGTCTTCACCGACCCAAAGGCAGATATCAACTCTATACGCTCCTCAAAGACCTGCGTCTTCTTCACAAAAGCATAGAGCAGGCTGTACGCCCCCAGAAGCTGGCTAACCAACTGAAACCCCGCCACAAACAACCAGGAATTCATCCCTGTACCCGCCACAGTCTCATCCATGAGCTTCATCGCGCATACGACATAACCAAGGGCGATCAGCATCACCCCAAGGACAGCCGTCATCCAGGTTTCCCGCAGGCACATTTGGCCCCTTTCCTTCGGTTGCTTTCTTATCGCTAAAATAACTGCGGCTATCACGGCCGCCAACGACAATGCCATACTGGCATAAAGAATCGACTGACTCATCCGTCCAGCTCCTCCTTAAGTCTCATCAGCTTTTGATACAGCCTCTGCGCCTGCTCCGGGTCGCGGGGCAGCAACATCAGCACATCATATACATAAGGCGAGTAGTCCATGTTTAAAAGCGTACGGGCGAATTCCATGGCCGCCACCTCTTCCAGAGAGACAAGACGGCTATCGCGCAGGATCGGCCCCAACTTCCACAGGCGAATATGCTTTTCATTGATATACAGAGTCTTTTCCCGGCTCTGGACGACATGGAAAAGCTCATGGGCAAGCAGCATATCCTCCACACTTGTATTCCCAAGCCTGTCGTTCAGCTCCGCCGCTTCGAGAAGGGACTGCACTTCCCGCGCATTGTCCTCATAGAGCTCGATCCTGTCCGGCTCATAATAACAGGCGAAGGTGATAAGCCCCATCCCTGACGGCATGGGCAACCTTTCTATCGTGATGCCAAGGCCGGCAGCCAGCTTCTCGCAATCCCCGCTTCCATAACGCTCCATGAGCTTTTGCGCTTCTTCCCGGCCGCAGGCGGCGGCTTTCCTATAAAATTCCTGATAGTCTTCCCGGGACAGCCGGCCTCGCAGGGGCTCCTTCGCATAAGCATAGGCGCCCCACACGTCGTCGCCCAGAGACAGCAAATCATCGCACCATTCTTTCAGCATTACTGTATCTCTGTCTGTGAACTAATGATAATAATACTCTCGTCCGGATCCGCGTCCAGAAACTCGCTGCGCATAATGATCATCAGCTGTTCAAGGCTCAGTGTATTCGAGAAATCAAGCACCTTTCCTCCGATGCAGAGGAAGATATCCGGCGTACAAACCATCTCGTTCCTGTAGGTTTCCATCTCATTCCAGAGCTCTGTGGTCTTATCCTCCCACTCAGAAGCCTTGCAGGTACCCGCGATAGCGTTACCACACTGTACCTTGATAAAGCCGCGGTGATCGACAAGGCGAAGCTGCTGTTTATTGCCAACCTTATGCCCAAACACAAAGAAGATGTCATTGACAAGCAGGGTCTCCGTCTCCTCCACAGAAGTATGCATGGAATCAGCGGCGAGCTTTTTCGCCTCCTCCTCATTGCAGCGCAGCTTGAGATCCGTAGCCTGCACTTCATTGGAGCCCAGCGCAATCGCCGTTACCTTAGATGTCTGCGCGTCTATCTCGACCTGCACCTCGATCGTATCCGGCACCGCGCCATTCTTGATCGCCATGGCCTTTGCTTCCTTCTTGATCGCCGCGATATCCTCCGTGGTCGGATTCGGAATCACGCGTTCCACTACGTCGCGGATCATGGCCAACGCCACGCCGATCGAAGAGATAACCTCCGCATGCTCCGGAATCGAGTAATTCATTCCCATGGCCTGCGCACTGTAGGGAAGCAGGGCTCCCGCTCCGCCGCCGCAGCCAACCAGTGAAATCTGATCCCGCTCGATCTTATACTTCTCGGCAAAGCCATTTATGACCGGTTCGATCTTCTCAAATGCCTTCTGGAGAATCTGCCGCGCACATTCCTCAATAGACACACCGAGATAATCCGCCAGCGGCTTGATGCACTTGCGGGCACTCTCCACATAACCGTAGCTGTACTCGCCTTCTTTTACATAACCAAGGACATTGGCCGCGCAGCTGTTCGTGATCGTCACTCTCTTGCCACTCGCAAGCTTGATGCGAACATAATCCGCCGGATCGCCCTCCTTGGGGGCAAAGAATTCAAGCTCCGGATCCACGATCTCCTCCTCCGGCGTATAGACCGCATAGGTAAGGCCGGCGATGTGAGCGCTTCTGGGTCCTACGTCCACCAGCTTGCCGTCGTTGGCACGAACCATCGAACCTCCCGCCACACCAAGTACGATAACATCAAGGGAGTTTACATATGTCTGATGCCCGCCTACCGTAGAATACTCCACAGCCGGACGGCCATTCTTGATCACGCCGATATTGGTAGATGTTCCGCCCACCTCAAAGTAAATACCATTGGAAGCACGAAGATACATCAGCGCGCCCATAACAGACGCCGCAGGACCGGAAAGCATGGTCAGCACCGGGCGCTTCTTCATCTCATTGATGTCCATAACGCCGCCGTCGCCGCGCATAATCATCAGCGGCACGTCAATACCTGTCCGGCGAACCGCCATCTCCGTACAGTTCGCGGTGTTCATCATCTTTGGAAGAATGCTTCCATTGATGGCCGCGGTTCGCGTGCGGCGCGTAAGCCCATAAAGCTTGCTGATCTCGGAAGCTACACTCACCATGAGACCCTTTTTCTCCGCCTCCTGCTTCACCAGCAGCTCGTCGTCGATTCCATCCACGCCGAAGGCCTGAGACGCCACAATAACCTCAGCGCCCTCGCCCTGGAGCTTTGCGACCTCCTGAGCCACGCGGGATTCCGATATTTCCTTATTTTTCAGGAAGGTATGGCAAGTCTCAATCTTGCGCCCGGTTCCCAGATCAATATCTCCGATATTGCTCTGCTTCTTAGCCAGAAAGCCTTCGAGGCCGCCTCCCGCCATGGCGAGAATGCCCACCTTTGCCACATCGCCCTCCAGCAATGCGTTTGTCGCCTGTGTCGTGCTATGGGCAATGAATACGACATCCTTGGGGTCAATATCATTTTTGGTCAGGCAATTCTCAAAACACTCGATAACGCCTGCCGCAACGCCCAGTTCATCATCGTGGGTCGTCATGACAATGGATTCTCCAACAATCTCCTGTGTCTCATTATCCAGTGCCACTGCCTTTGTATGGGTTCCACCTACGTCGATACCGACGCGGATACTTCTCTTACTCAAGGGATACTTCCTCCTCTAATTATAGTCTTTGGAAATCAGGGATTGGGGAAGGAGACTTGAAACCAAGTCCCCTTCCGGAATGAAAAAGCTAGTCAGGCAGTAAGAATTTAAACGAACATGAAATATGCTATAAGCTCAAGGATAAACGCACAGGGCAGAGCGAAAGGCATAACCTGCTTCATATAGTCCTTGACATTGACCTGCGTATAACCGATCGCCCACATATTCCAGGACTGCGTCGGGCAGACATTGGTCGTCACCGTACAGCAAGGTATGTAGAACAGCGGGTACAGAATGTAGAGCGGCAGATTCGTCGTGCTCGCCACGATCGCGAAAGTCGCCACGCCTGCGCCCCAAATCGTAAGCGGGCCTCTGTACAGAGCCAGGAAGCCAAAGATACCAAAAATCAGGAACAGCGCGAAAACATTGGACGGCAGGATCGGAGCCACGATCGGTGCGATCAGGTTCGCGCAGCTGCCCGCAGACTTAATGAACATCTGCAGGAACATCAGGAATGCAAGCACCAGACCCACATCGGCAACGCCGTCATGGAAGGTCTTCTGAACCAGCTCTGCGATCTTGTTGTAGCTCTTCATGTTGCCCGTGAACAGCAGCGCCCAGATAACGGAAATGCAAATAGCCGGAACCTGCTGTACGCCAAAGACGATCGCAAGGGTAACCGGAAGCAGCGGGGTCAGCATCGCCAAAACACCCACGTTCTTACCGCTGGTATTCACGTCAGCAGTGGCCGCCCACGCATGAGATTTTTTCTTGCCGCTCAGCAGAACCATCAGGATGATGGAAACCATATGGATCGCGAACGCGACAAAAGCGAATCTATACCACTGGCTCCACTCTGCGGAGGTGGACAGATACTGTGCATCGTTTACAACCAGAGTGCCCGCAGCCTGAGTCAGCAGCGACTGGTTAAAATAGAGGCCGCAGCCAACGCTCATGACAAAGGAACCGGCTGCCAGAGTCTTCGGAATTCCCAGAGAAAGCATGATCGGGAACACGATAACACCGATGGCAACGACAGCGCCCGGGCCATAGGAAGTAGTGAAAATAAGCGCCGTAACGATGCAGAGCAGGATGCAGGTGAGACCCGGCTTGTCGCCGCCCAGCTCTACAGCCTTACGGATGATGGTTCCGGCAATACCGGTATCGATCAGAACACGTCCAAACCAGCTGCCGAAGATGATATATACGGCGGTGGAACCGAAACCGGTAGGCCCGCCGTTGAAAATTGTCTCATTGATAGTTGTCCAATCGATCACGCCGGCGATCGCGCCAAGTCCGGACCAGAGCACTGCCATAATGAAAAGGCCGAGCATAAGATTGCCGCCCTTTAACGCGTAAACAATAAACGCAAGATAGGTAATCAGAAGAATTACGCCAATGATTGTTTCCATAAAGTATTATTTCCTTTCTCTTCTTTCTTTTCTCAACTCAAACCCCTAAAAAAACTGCCTGAAAAACACTTTTTACTCCCTCGCCCCCTTCAAAACGTAGCGCATGCCCCGCCCTTAACATTTCGGACAGAACCTTTGCCGCGAATCCGCCTTTTGGGCAGATCATAAAAAAACAACAAGCTACTAAACCAAGATAAGAAGTTTATCGGTTTCATATTGCTCCTTTATATGACCCCTCCCGAAAAAAATGTACAACTAACGTTTACGAGACAAAATTTCCTTCTCTCTTGCGTTTTTGTGCTTTTTTTGTTCAAATTCCTCTTTGGTTTAGTGCTATTTTAACATAAGTCTATTTTTTTTTTCAATCCCCAAATCATCTTTTTCCCCTATTATTCCCTATTTTCGTGATTTCTCCCAATTTTTCCTTTTTATAAAACCGTTTTCATTTATGAGCATTTCACAAACTTTTGTTTTTTAATTTTATTTTACCTTCCTCGCGTTGACATCCCTTTCCTGATTTTGTTATAATTTGTACGAATAGCCTGCTATATAGTTCAGTTTTTGGCAGTTTCACATAATTATTCGGGGAGCATGACAGTATGAAAGCAGAGAAGAAGGCGGTTACCATCAATGATATTGCACGAGCTGCCGGGGTTTCTAAGACAACGGTTTCACGCTATATCAACGGGAAGCACTCCCTCATGAAGGAGGAAACCCGCAATCATATTCAAGCTGTCATCGAGATGACAAATTATCACCCCAATTCTATTGCACAGTCTCTGAAATCCGGACGCTCCTATCAGATTGGCATTGTCGTGGCCGATATTACTTCGCCCTTCTCGTCATCTCTGATCCGGGGAATCGAACAGGTGCTTCTGGAAAATAATTATGTGGCGTTCCTCGCCGACAGCCATGACTCCGTCGAGCTCGAACAGCAGGTCATTGAGTCACTCCTGAGCCGCAAGGTAGACGGCCTTATCGTCAATACCAGCGACTGCCACAATCCCTTTCTGATCCAAAACGCTGTGAACGGAGTGCCGATCGTCCTCTGCGACCGCTATGTAAATGATTTCAAGTTCTCTTTCGTTGGATCGGCCCATGACCAGCCTCTCTTTCAGGCAGTGGAGCATCTCAAGGAAGAGGGATTTGCCAAGGTTGCTTTTTTTACGCAGGAGTACAGCTCCAATTCTGCCCGCTATATCCGGCGGAATACCTGGCTCAGGGCACTCGGGGAGTTTTATCCTGATCTGGACGCCGAACCTCTCTCTGTCACGATCGACATCAACGACATGGCCGGAACCATAAGCGCCCTCAAAAACCTGCTGGACGGATGCAAAGATGGCGAGATCCCTGCTATTATAGGCGTCAATACCATCACCGTCATGCATGTCATTGCGGCTATCCGCAGTCTGGGCCTGCGGCTTCCGAAGGATATCGGGATCTGTGGTCCCGACGACTGGGGGCAGGGTGAGCAGATCAACTGGCCTGTCATTGTATCTCCCGGAATCACGACCTTTTCAGTTCCGTCTTACGAAATCGGACGTTCGGCGGCACAGGTTCTTCTGGAACAGATTTGTGACCCGGATGCGCCCAAGCGGGAGGTCCTGTTTCCTTCCGAGCTGGAGATCCGCAGTTCTACACGGTTAAAGAGCGCGGAAAAATTCCCTTAAGCTGATATCAGGCTTTCTATTCTATTTTAAATCATATGGAGGCAACACTATGGATATTCTTGAAAGACTTAGAAACGCGGGTGTGGTTCCCGTAGTCGTGATCGAAGACGCAAAAGACGCTGTGCCGACAGCCAAGGCAATGCTTGCCGGCGGAATTGACGTGATGGAGATCACCTTCCGCACCGCCGCCGCCGCCGATTCTATCAAGGCAGTTTCGGAGCAGTGCCCGGACATGCTGGTGGGCGCGGGTACCGTGATCACTCTGGAACAGTGCAAAAAAGCTGTGGAATGTGGAGCGAAGTTCATCGTCTCCCCGGGCTTTGACGCCGAGGTTGTGGCCTGGTGCGTGGACAAGGGCGTAGCTGTAACGCCGGGATGTGTGACTCCTTCCGAGATCATGGCAGCTATGAAGCTTGGTCTTAAAGTCGTCAAATTCTTCCCCGCAAACGTATATGGCGGCCTGACTGCGCTCAAGAGCCTCTCCGGACCCTTTGGTTCCATGAAGTTCATCCCCACCGGCGGCGTGAACAACCAGAACCTCAGCGATTTTATCCGGGCTTCCTTTATTCAGGCTGTGGGCGGTAGCTGGGTATGCCCCAAAGCCGATATCGCGGCAGGCAATTTCGACAAAATTACCGCTCTTTGCGCGGAGGCGAGGCAGGCTGTTCTGGGCTATGAAATCGCTCATGTGGGAATCAATACGGACGATGCGGACGCGGCAGCAGCTGTAGCAGAGACCTTCGCGGACGCCTTTGGATTCCCGGCAAAGGTTGGCAACAGTTCGATCTTTGCCTCTTCGGCTGTAGAAATTATGAAGTCCCAGTTCCTGGGAGAAAAGGGGCACATTGCCATCCGCACCAACAGCGTGGACATTGCGGCGGCGGATCTGCAGAAGAAGGGATATACCCTGAAGCAGGATACCGTAAAATACAAAGGCGATCGCATGAGCGTTGCCTATCTCGAGAAGGAATTCGGCGGTTTCGCGATTCATCTTGTTCAAAAATAAACAGAAAGAAAGGATTATATCATGAAAGTATTAACATTTGGTGAGATTATGCTCAGACTTCGCACTCCGGGTCATGAGCGCCTGTTCCAGAGCAATATGATGGAGGCTACCTTCGGCGGAGGCGAAGCCAATGTGGCCGTCTCTCTGGCAAATTACGGCATGGATGTAGAGTACTGCACCGTGCTTCCGAACAATGCTCTCGGCGACGAGTGCATAAAGGAGCTCCGCAAATTCGGCGTGGGCACCGGACGGATCGCCCGCGGAGAAGGACGGATGGGAATCTATTTCCTCGAGAATGGCGCGAACCAGCTTCCCAGCAAGGTCGTCTACGACCGCGCCTATTCCGCCATCGCGCTCGCGAAGCCGGGCGATCTGGACTGGGACGCGATCTTTAAGGATGTAGAGTGGTTCCACATAACGGGCATCACCCCCGCCATCAGCGAGAGCGCGATGGAGCTCTCACTTGAGTCTGTAAAGGCCGCGAAGGAGCGCGGAATCACCGTATCCTGCGACCTCAATTACCGCAAAAACCTCTGGAAATATGGCAAGAAGGCCTCTGAGGTGATGCGCGAAATGGCTAAATATGTAGACGTAGCCGTGGCTAACGAGGAGGATGTACAGAAGTCTCTGGAGATCACCACGGACGTAAATGTGGAGTCCGGTGAGCTGGACAGAGAGAAATACCGGGCACTGGGCGACAAGGTTCTGGCTACCTACCCGAATATGAAGATGATCGCCATCACCCTTCGCGAATCGCACAGTGCGGACTGGAACGGCTGGGCGGCCTGTCTGAATGACGGCAAAAACTTCTATGTATCAAAGAAATACGAGATCCGCGATATCGTGGACCGCGTCGGCGGCGGCGACAGCTTCGCGGGCGGACTCATTTACGGCCTCAACAGTTACGAAGACAAGCAGCAGGCTCTGGAATTCGCGGTGGCGGCTTCCTGCCTGAAGCACAGCATCATCGGTGACTTCAACAGAGTATCGGTGAGCGATGTAGAGAAACTGGCCGGAGGAGACGGCACAGGTCGCGTGCAGCGTTAGGGTCTGCATCGTTTCCTGTCCACTGTACATTTCAAACATCCCAACTGTAAAATCTTTCAAAAAGAATTGTGCCACGCCATCGTAGCACAATTCTTTTTTTACCAATATTACCGGCCTTCTCTATTCCTTATCACTGTTTCTTTCCGTCACTTGACAGATCTACGGAAGATCCCTAAAATAGAAGCGTTCTGAAAACATAAGAAAAGAGGATTCTCCCATGCAGATCAGTATTCTGCTCGCACAGCAGATCGTAAAACTGTTCCTCATGATTTTGGTGGGGTATATTCTTGTAAAACTGAAAATTCTGGACAGCAAGGACAGTCAGGTAATCTCAAAAATTCTGCTGTATGCGGTCCTGCCCTGTTCCATCGTCAGTGCGTTTCTGGTGGATATCACACCGGACGTTGTAGAAGGGCTGAAGCTGACGCTGGTCGCCGCTGTGCTTCTCCAGACCCTTCTGCTGCTCTGCAGCCATATCCTGCGCCGCATCTTCCGACTCGACGAGGTAGAGCTGACTTCTGTTTATTACTCTAATACCGGAAACCTGATCCTCCCGATCGTAAGCTATATGCTCGGAGCAGACTGGATCATCTACGCCTGCTCCTATCTGTGTGTCCAGACCGTATTTCTCTGGTCACACTGCCGTATGCTGCTGAGCGGGGCGAAAGAATTTCACCTGAAAGATCTTCTCCTGAACATCAATATGATAGCGGTCTTCGTCGGCCTTTTTCTGCTTATCACTGGTTTTCCCGTTCCGGAGCTGCTCGGATCTACCGTGGATACGATAGCCGCCACCGTCGGTCCCTTAAGCATGTTCGTGATCGGCATGCTCATCGCGGACAGCGACCTGAAGCGGATCTTCACGAATCCACGCATCTATTTCATCTCATTTCTGCGGCTGATCTGTCTGCCACTGCTCGGACTTGTCATTTTAAAGATCAGCGGCCTTACTGTCTGGATCGAAGGGGCGAAAACGCTTCTTATGATCACCTGTTTTGCAGTCGCGTCGCCGACCGCCACCAGCGTGACGCAGTTCTGTCTGCTCTACGGACACGATTCCCGCTATGCGGGAGAAATCAACGTCATGACGACGCTCCTGTCAATTGTCTCCATGCCGATGATCATCGCTCTTTTCCAGATCTTCCTGTAAAAAGAGGTCCCGCTGTTTTTTTCGATATTCCTGAAAAATATTCCCAAACTGTGTACCGCAGTGCTCTACCTCGCGCAAGACCAGCTCTGTGGACGCCTCGGACTTATACCAGTTCCCGCGGCTGATCCCCTTCGTCACGACAGGGCAGACGAGAATCCTCGCCTCCGGAAAGCAGACCTGATAGTAAAGGCTCGCGCGGCGCGCATGATAAGCCTGACAGCAGAGAATCGCCGTTCGGATCACAAGTCCTGCAGCGTCGGTCACGCGGCGTGAAAACATCGCATTCTCATAAGTATACGTGGACTCTGCCTCCTGCAGGACTGCCTCCCGTGGCACACCCTCCCTTTCGAGAATATCGCACAGAAACGCGCACTCCGTCTCAAAACGGGGATCGCCCGTAAAGTGCCCGACGAGCTTCCCATATTTGCCGGAAACCAGAATATGCGGCGCATAGCCCTCCCGCCAGAGCACGGCGGCGCGCCGCGCCAGCACGCCCTCGTCCGAGCCGGGAATGAAGATCATGTCCGCCTTCTCCGGCTCGTCCTCCAGAAAAATAAAATCCGTATAGGCATCTACAAAGCTCATGATTTTAAAATTCCGCTCTCATCAATCAAACGGACCGCCTGCCCGATCGTCTCCACCGGGTAGACAAGCGCCATGCGCACGTAACCTTCCCCAAGACTGCCAAAGGCTGTACCCGGCGTGACAATGACGCCGGTTCTTTCCATCAGCTCGAGCACAAATTTCTCGCTGCTATCATAATTCTTTGGGATCGGCGCCCATACGAACATCGTCCCCTGTCCGTCCGGCACATCCCACCCGATACCCGTTAGGCCGCGGCAGAGCGCGTGGCAGCGCTCCTCATAGGCTCTGCACTGCTCCTTCACGCTGTCCTGCGGACCGGTGAGCGCGGCGATCGCCGCCTTCTGGATCGGCAGGAAGATACCGTAGTCAATCTGAGAGCGGACATTCTTGAAGCGCGCGATCATCTCCCGGTTCCCAAGCGCAAAAGAAATCCGCATCCCTGTCATATTGTAGGATTTCGACAGGGAATAGAACTCAATGCCGACATCCATCGCACCCTCGTAGGACAGGAAGGATTTGCCTTCCCTGCCGCCGAACACAATGTCCGCGTAGGCGTTATCGTGGAGCAACATGACATTGTACTTCTTCGCGAAGGCGATCGCCCCGCGGTAAAAGTCATCATCCGCAACCGAGCAGACCGGGTTCGCCGGGTAGGACAAAATCATAAACTTCGCCCGGCGCGCACTCTCCTCCGGAATATCCCGGAAATCCGGCAGGAAATTGTTCTCACGGTAGAGCGGGTAGGTCTCGAGCTTCGCGCCCATCAGTTCCGGACCCGCGCCGAAGACCGGATAGCCCGGATTCGGCACCAGCACCGTGTCCCCCGGGTCACAGAGCGCCAGCGCGATATGCGCCATGCCCTCCTGCGAGCCGTACATGCTCATGATCTGATCTGTTGCAAGCTCCACGCCAAAGCGGCTTCTGTAAAAATCGCTGACCGCCTGCAAAAGCTCCGGCCGGTCCGCCAGCGCGTACTTGTAATTTTCCGGATCACGGCAGGCCTCCACCATCTCCTCCATGATATGCGCAGGCGGCGCAAAATCCGGCGTCCCCACAGAAAAGTTGTAGACCTTGCGGCCTTCCGCGATCAATTCGTTCTTCTTCGCGTTCAGCACGGAGAAGATACCTTCCGGCATGTCCGAACGTCTGGAAAATGTGAGTTCCATACTATTTCTCCCTTCGTATTCAGATGGGGCTTGCAAATCTCCCCTACTTCTGTTATGTTAAAGAAAAATCTGTTGAGAGGTATATACTGATGGCCAATACATGTGATGAAGCAAAATGTACCGGAGACTGCTCTACCTGCAGTGCCCAGGATTTAACCGTGACCCTGACTCTGGACGACGACACGCAGGTCGAATGCGCGATCGTCGGTATTTATGAGGTTGGGAAGCGGCAGTACATCGCTCTGCTCCCGCTCGACAAGAACGGCGAGAACCAGGACGGTGAGGTCTATCTCTACCGCTATGAGACGAGCCCATCCGGAGCACCCGTACTCGGCAACATCGAGAGCGACGAGGAGTATGAGGCGGCTTCCGAGGGCTTTGACGAGATGCTCGACTCCATGGAGTACGACGAACTCATACCGGAGGAGGAAGTGGACGCTTAGTATAAATGTTTCACTTTAAAATCGCGCTCCGTCTCGCGGCGCAGGTCTTTCTTTGCGATATCCGCGCGCTTGTCGTAGAGCTTCTTGCCGCGGGCGAGCCCGATCTCCACCTTCGCGAGATTTCCCTTGAAATAGACACGCAAGGGGACGATCGTATAGCCCTTCTCGGCGGTCTTCCCGAGCAGTTTATTGATTTCAGCTTTGTGCAGCAGAAGCTTGCGCACGCGCAACGGGTCGCGGTTAAAAATATTTCCCTTCTCATAGGGGCTGATATGCATACGATAGATGAAGACCTCGCCCTTATCGATCTTCACGAAGGACTCCTTGATGCTGCACTTTCCCATGCGCAGGGACTTCACCTCCGTGCCATGCAGGGAGATCCCCGCCTCAAAGGTATCCTCGATAAAATAATCGTGGTAGGCCTTTTTATTATTTGCAATCAGTTTCACACTGTCTTTTCCCATAATTCCTCCAAAACCTCATCCGACGGTGCCATTTTCTCAAAGGATACAAAAACGGCAATCTGATACCAGAAAGGCACTCCTGCTTATGTACAGAAGTGCCCACTCATTACCTTCCGGCAGGCCGTTATGTGAAATGTTGGCGAGACAGTGCGCTAGAATACGCTCAGGTTCAGAACGATTGCCAGAACAAAAAACAGCACCAGCAGGATCTTTGTCCCCTTCGCGATGGTGCCCTCCATCGAACGGCCCTTATTCTTTCCCCAGTAGGTCTCCGCCGCACCCGCGAGTGCACCGAGTCCATCGGACTTTCCCTCCTGCATAAGCACCAGCACCGTCGCCACAATACATATCAATACAAATATCGCCATGAGAATGTATCTCAGAATCTGCATTTTCACACCTCCTATGCGTCAAACAAAAGCATTGTAGCACAGCTTTCCAAAAATTACAACACCTTTGCGAGGAAACTTTTCAGTCTTTCGTTCTGCGGATTCCCAAAAAATTCCCGCGGCTCATTCTCCTCCATGACGACACCCTCATCGATAAACATGACGCGTGTGGCCACCTCCCGGGCAAAGCCCATCTCGTGCGTCACGACCACCATCGTCATGCCTTCATCCGCGAGCTTCTTCATGAGTTCCAGCACTTCGCCGACCATCTCCGGGTCAAGCGCGGATGTCGGCTCGTCAAAGAGCATGACCTTGGGCTTCATCGCGAGGGAACGCACGATTGCAATCCGCTGCTTCTGTCCGCCGGAGAGCTGATTCGGATAGGAATCTGCCTTGTCCTCCAGATTCACGAGCTTCAAAAGCCGCATCGCTTCCTGCTCCGCCTCGGATTTGTTCATGATCTTCGCGCGCTGCGGGGCAAGCGTGATATTGTCCTTCACCGTCAGGTTTGCGAACAGATTGAAGTGCTGGAACACCATACCCATGTGCTGCCGCACTTTGTTAATATCCGTCTTCGGATCGGTGATCTCCTGCCCGTCGAAGACGATCCTACCTGCGGTCGGCTGTTCGAGCAGATTCAGACAACGCAGGAAGGTAGACTTGCCGGAGCCGGACGGTCCGACGATAACGACCTTCTCGCCCGGAGCAATGTGCGTGTCAATCTGTTTGATCACCTGATGATCCCCAAATGATTTCGATAAGCCTTTAACGTATATCACTCTGTCTGAGCCTCCCTTCTAGTTTTCCAAGCAGCCAGGTCAGGAACATAACCATGACAAGGTAAATAGCCGCAATCGCGAAGAACGGCACGAAGGCCTGATAGGTCTTCGACTGGATGATCATCGCGCCCTTGGTCAGGTCCTTGAGGCCGATGACCGTCACGATCGATGTCTCCTTGAGCAGCGTGATCATCTCATTTCCAAGCGCCGGGAGCACATTCTTGAAGGCCTGCGGAATGATGATGAAACGCATCGTGTCCGCGTAGCTCATGCCGAGGGAACGGCCCGCCTCCATCTGCCCTGCGTCGATCGACATGATGCCGGAGCGGATGATCTCCGCGATGTACGCACCGGAGTTGATGCCGAAGCTAAGAATCGCGCAGCGGATCATATTGCTGTCCGTCGCGCGGGCGCTGGCCCAGATGACGAACCACATGATCAGCAGCTGCACCATCGTGGGCGTCCCGCGGATCACGGTCAGATAGACCTTGCAGACCCCGTTCAGGAATTTCAGAACCGGTCCTCTCTTATTTACCGGCTGCTGATCGTGCGCCGAACGAATGATCGCGATGATCACGCCGATCACCAGACCCAGAATCAGCGCAAACACCGTCACAAGCAGCGTGATCCCGATTCCGCGGACAAAATACTGGTAGTTATTGTCCAGTATGAAGGTCTGATAAAGACCCAGCTGCAGGCTGCTGATTAATTTTTCCAAGTCGTCTCCCCCTTTCAGAAAAAAAGGGTGTTCAGTTCTTTATGCTGAACACCCCCGTTGATGCTCTTTCCATGGCTGTCCTTTTTTCATGCGGACCGCAGCTGCCTCACCGGACCAGCTACCTCACACAAGACCCGGGCGAGCCTTTACTCTGCTGTAATATAGGTATCGAGGATACTCTGCACCGTGCCGTCCTCAATCAGCTCCGCGAGCGCCGTGTTCAGTGCGTCGAGCAGCGCCTCATTGTCCTTGGACACCGCAATCGCGTAATCCTCTACGACATACTCCGTCTCCAGAATCTCGAGTCCCTCATTTGCCTCCACATAGGAGAGCGCCGGCTGCTCGTCGATGACCACACAGTCCACCTTGCCCTGCAGCAGAGCCTGCACCGCGGTCGCGCCGTTCGTGTAAGCGATCACTCTGTCCTCGCCGTAATCGTCGGAGCAGTAGGTATGTCCGGTCGTGCCTTCCTGCACGCCGATCAGGATGTCCTCATTCGACAGGTCGTCCACCGACGTGATCTCGGAGCCTTCCGGCACAATAATTACCTGAATCCCGGTCGCGTAGGAGTCCGTAAAGTTCACGTTCTCCAGCCTGTCCTCGGTCACGGTCATGCCCGCGATGCCGACGTCAATCTTGCCGGACTGCACGGAAGTGATGATGGACGAGAAATCCATGTCCACGATCTCAAGCGTAAGGCCGAGCTTCTCTGCCAGCGCCTCCGCGATCTCCGCGTCGATGCCGACGATCTCATCCGCGTCATCATAATACTCGTAGGGCGGGAACGCCGCGTTCGTACCCATCGTCAACACGCCTTCGGTAACGGTCGTCACCTCAGCTGCTTCCTCAGACTCTTCCGCCACTTCTTCTGTCTCCTCCACGGCCTCGGCCTCTTCCTCGGCAACCTCTTCTTCGGTCTCCGCTTCCGTCGTCTCCTCTGCCGTGTCCGCTGTCGTCGAGCTGCTGCTTCCACATCCGGCAAGAAGCGCTGCCGCCATGCTCAGGCAAAGAACCGCACTTACGATTTTCTTTTTCATAATGTCTCCTCCTGTAAATTGATCTTCGCGGATTTTCCGAAACCCGCTTGCACCTATTATATAGGAAACTTCACGAAATGCAAGTTTTTTTGCATAATTTACTGTAAAAGTCTGGACGGCGGCTATGCGGACTGCATACTCTAAAGAGCACAAGTGCTTGCGACGCGGAGCAGCTGACTTTCATATTTCATATCTTCGATAAATTCTTCCCTCCAGATTCTTCCATAGAAACGTCCCGTCCTCATAGCTCATGTAGCTATGCTCGCTGCCCTCCTTCGGGATCGCCACCGAACCGGGATTCATATAGACATAATCCTCATGCTCGCGGCAGACCGGCACATGCGTGTGGCCATGCAGAAGGATATCGCCCTTTCCCAGCATCGGAAGGTTTCCCTCGTGGAACACATGCCCGTGCGTCAGGAAGATCATCCGCCCGCGCTCGTAGAGGAAACCGTAATCCGCCAGAATCGGAAACTCCAGCACCATCTGGTCGACCTCGGCGTCGCAGTTGCCACGCACGCAGAGAATTTTTTTCTTCAATGGGTTCAGCATCGCGATGACCTCCTTCGGCGCATAGCCCTCCGGCAGCTCATTCCGCGGCCCGTGGTAGAGGATATCGCCGAGCAAGATCAGGCGATCGGCCTGCTCCCTCTCATAAGCCTCCAACAATTTCCCGCAGTAATATGCGGAGCCGTGAATATCAGACGCGATCAGCAGCTTCATACAATCCCTCCACTTCTTCTATCTGTTTTATAAGCCTCTGCTCCATACTTTTTATATCCTGCAATGCTGCAAATTCCGATCTATCAAAACCAAGGCTCGCAAAATCGCCGTGCCGCCGCAGGCCGAGCAGCCAGTCGGCCAGCTCCTCTTCCTCACCAAACATCTCTGCTACAAAGTCCGTCATCCGGTTCAGAAAGCCACAGAGAGCCCCTCGCTCCCGTTCGAGAGCCTTTTCTTCCTGCAGGAGTCGGCTTTCCCGTTCTGTTCCTTTGTGTCCGCTCTCACCATCGGACAATGTTCCGCCTGTTCTTTCCGACAGTTCCCCCAATCTCACATCTACCCACTGCTCGATGCGCTCCTCCTGCTCCTTCAGAAGCCCATACTCCTTCCTGACCTTCCGCGCATGAACACGCTGCCGCAGGAATTCCTCCAGTGACAGGTTACCGGATTCATAGCGCTCCCACACCTCTTTCAAGCGTTTCCGCTTTCGCTGCTTTTCTCCAAACGCCGTCAGCCGCTGGGAGGCCGCCGACAGCAGATGCTGAATAAACATACAGCGTACGTCCGCTCCGGCCGCCTTCAGTTCCTCCTTCAGCACGGATATTTCCTCCGGCGTCAGCCGTCCGTCCAGCAGCTCCGGGATCCGATAAGTACCCAGACAGCGAAGGTACAGCCGGTAGTAGGCATCAAAATCCGCCGCCGTCTCCCTGCTCCGCAGAAATTCCTCCATAAACGTGTGCGTGACGGTAAGCCCCTGCCGTTCGTATTCCTTCAGTACGCTCGACAAATCCTCCCAGCCTCTGGCCGTGACGAACTCTGATTTTTCCCGCGTCAGCGTCACGCGATAGAACTGCTCCGGCTTCATCTCCAGATAGGAGAGAACCGCCGGATGCACGCCGCTGGGCAGCGCATAGTCCTTCCAGACACCAAAATCCGCCTCCACCTCCAGCGTCCGCACGCGGTCGAGCGCCGCCATATCGAGCTCACGCGCGGAGCGGTTGAATTCCGGCGGATTGCCGGCCGCGACGATGACCCAGCCCTCCGGAACCGGATGCGTACCAAAGGTCTTGAACTGCAGAAGCTGCAGCACGGTCGGAATCAGCGTCTCCGAGACACAGTTGATCTCGTCCAGAAAGAGGATCCCCTCGCGGTAGCCCGTCTCTTTCATATAAGCATAGAGCGAAGCAATGATTTCGCTCAGCGTATACTCCGTCGCTGTGTACGTTTTTCCGTCAAATTCCCGTTTCACAAGCTCCGGCAGCCCCACCGCACTCTGCCTGGTGTGGTGTGTCATCGCGTAGGAGACAATTCCCACACCGCAGAGCCGGGCTGCCTGCCAGGCGATCGCCGTCTTGCCGATGCCGGGCGGCCCCATGATGAGAAGCGGGCGCTGCCGCTCAGACGGGACGCGAAGGCTCCCCTCCTCGTCCCTGGCCGTGTAGGCTTTCACACTCCTTATGATCTCCTCGCGCGCTTCCTGTATGTTCATTTGATACTCCTTTTTCCTGCAGGAAATCTTTGGCAAAAATTCCGGCAACAGCTTCGAAGACTTCCTGCTTACATGCAAAAACACACCAACTCAGAATCTGCGGATATATCTGTCTACTCCAGACATAAATCACTGGCCCAGTCCGGTGTCCTCCCCTTCTTCAAATCCTTACTCAGGAAGACAAACGCAGTCTCATAGGCCGGCGCCTCCGATGGATAAACGCCGTCCCCGTCTGTAAAATAAAGAAGCCCCCGCAGGTCCTTCAGCTCCCCCGACTCCACAAGAGAATCCACCAGCCGGAAGACCGGTGTAAAATCCGTATCGCCGTGCCCTTTGACCTCAATATTCCGCAGATAATCCCGCCACTCCTTTTCCGAAGTGATCCGCGCATGATCCTGTACCAGGCAGTCGCACTGGATGATGTGGACGTTCATCTCCTCAAAGAAGTTTTCCTTCTCCCGCAGAATCTCCCAGGTCTCCTCGAGGAAGCGTCTGACTATCCCGCCCGAACAGGAGCCGGAGGTGTCAATCGCGATGACGAATTCCCGCAGCCTGCGGACTTCCCGATACTCCAGAGGCTCGAGAAATACCAGCCTTTCATACATACTCCGACTGTAATCATAGGGAATATAGTCGAAGCTGTCAAGATCAAGGCTCCGCTCCTCTCCCTCCTGCGCAAAGCGCTTCAGAAAACGCCGGTAATCATAGCTCTTCCGCTCCTCAAGCACGATCGCCTGCGTCTGTCCGCCGCCGCTTCCGCCTGCCTGCCGCCGATGTTCCCGCTCGCTTTGTGGAAGGCTTTCAAAAACCGTCCGCCAGCGGTGCACCGCCGTCAGCTTTCTCTGAAGATCCTCCGGCGCCCCGAACTCCCGGTGCACAGAATTCTCCTCATCGTCCGCTTCCCGGCTCACCCAGCGCGTGTGATCATCCCGGCGAAAAGCCTGCTCCAACTCCAGAAGCCGTTCTTCTTTCTGTGCTGCCAGCCATCCGGCCACCTCCTGCTCCCGGATGGGAAGCTGCGCCTCCCGAAGCTCCCGGTAGCAGCGGCTCCGCGCCGCCGGAATAGGTCTCTTGAAACCGGGCACCGCCATGCGGTCGATCCGATACTCCGTCGCGATATCACAGGCCAGTGTCCAAAGCCTCTCTCCTCCCACAGGCTCCCGGAACGCATGCAGATAGAGCCCATGCAGGACGAGATGCAGATGTGTGCGCATCAGTCGCCGCGAATCCTCCGCAAAAAGACGGCAGACCTCCCCCGGATTCCACCAGAAATCCACGCCGTCTGTGCCAGAGGCGTCATCCGTCCAGCGGGTTTTCGGAACAGCCAGCGCCGCGCCAAAATGCGGTAGCTGCTCCCGCAGCGCGAGCTGTGACAGCCGCAGCGCTTCCGAGGCCAGAGTGATGATGTGATCGCTGTCCATGGTTTTCCCTTTCTTTTTGTCTTTTCCCTTAAAATAGCCCATGTTTTAAGGGCATTTTGCTTCAGACCTTCACATAGGCTGTAGACGGACCTGCTCCCACCTTCGCAATATAACCCCTTTTGACCAGATCCGTCAGTGTCCTCTCCACCGTCACTTTACTGATATCGGGACATATTTCCAGGATCTCTTTTTTGGTAATCTTTCCAACTCTCTGGTCAATCACCATCCGAACACGTTCAGGCTTTGAAAGATTTCTATTTTTCAGATGCTCCACACGCCCTTCAAATTCCCGACAGGCCTTCAGCAAAATACCCAGATAATATTTCAGGAACGGTTCATAGCTGTTCACATTCTCATGCCATCCTGCGGAGCTGTCCTGCAGCACCTCATAATAAGTTTCCTTCGTATTTTCAATCAACATCTCGATACTGATATATTTTCCTACAATGTAGCCTGCCCGATAAAGCAATAACAACGTGAGAAGACGGCTCATACGACCATTTCCATCATCAAACGGATGGACACAGAGAAAATCCAGAATAAACATGGGAATCAAAATCAGTTTGTCCATACGATTCGCATTCCACGCTTCAAGAAAGCCGCCGCACATTGCCCCCATGGCCTCTGCTGTCTGAAAAGCCGGAACTGCTATAAATCTCGCCTTCTGATTGCCTTCCGCATCTGTCTCGGCAATCACGTTATCCGCTATCTTATACCTTCCTCCCACGGCGCTCTGCGAATACGAGTACAGATCTCTGTGAAGCTGCAAAATAATATTAACAGTCGGCGAAATATACTCATAGCTTTCATGAATTTCCGCCAGCACCGCCCGATAGCCCGCAATCTCCTCCTCAGAACGGTTGCGTGGCGTTGCTTTTTGCTGTACCAGCTCCTCAAGTCGCTTATCCGTTGTGTAAATGCCCTCGATCCGGTTGGACGCCCCGGTACTCTGAACCAGCGCGATGTCAAGCAGCGTTTTCAAATTGTCCGCGTTCGCCTCGATAAACAGCTCCTGCTTTCCCTTATACTCGTGAATACCTGCAATCATCTGTACAATCTCCGGGGTAAGCAGCTTTTCCGCTTCTTTGGTATAGTCGAAATATCTCATAAAGCATATCTCCTTCATGCCTTCTTCGATCTCCATCATTTTACAATATAATGACGGAGATTTCAACGGATATGATGCAGATTCCGCCTTATAGTAATTTGCAATTTTTCAGGGCATATAGTATACTTAGAAAAGTCACGGAGGTCAAAAATTATGAAAATGCAGGAATCCCCGGAAGATTATCTGGAAGCGATTCTGGTCTTATCCAGAGAGCTTGGAAATGTACGTTCCATCGATGTCGTGAATTATCTCGGCTACAGCAAACCCAGCATCAGCGTCGCGATGAAGCGCCTGCGCGAAAATGGCTTTGTCGCACTCGACGACCATGGGAACCTGATTCTGACGGGCTCCGGCCTGTCGATCGCGCTGAAGATCTACGAACGCCACCTGACCATCTCACAATTCCTGATGTCCATCGGCGTCAGCGAGGAGATCGCAAAAAAAGACGCATGCCGCATGGAGCATGTCATCAGCGACGAGAGCTTTGAAAAGATCAAGGCCCTCACCAGTTCATCCCGCGTCAACGCTTAGCCGAGAAGCAGCGCCTCTTCTTCTGCGATCGCACTCGATCCATTCGTCCAGCGTGAGCGGCGTATAGTCCGAGTACATGCAGAAGCAGTTGATCATATTGGACGGAACCGGCCTTTTTTCTCCGCTCGGATCCTCATGGATCGTAGAACACGTGATCTGCTGAAACTGTTCGATCAGGCGCTGATCCATTGTGTCATGAACATGCCCGTAGAGCATGTATACTTTGGGAGCCCCCTTTTTGGTCAGACGATACTGCCCGTTGTAGCACATAATCGGATAGTGACAGAGCACCACCTTCCGCCCATTGTCGTGCATCTCCTTATAGGGCAGGATCCACTCGAAGCGCGCCGCGTTGTAGGCTTTATTCCGCAGGAAGCGGTCGTGATTTCCCTGTATCAGGAAAAGGCGCCCATGCAGCTTTTCCAGAAGCTCGTTTGTCTCCTCCGCTTTTCCCCACGACAGATCGCCAAGGATAATCACCTCGTCGTTCCTGCGCACCTTTTCATTCCATTTCCGCAGCATGTACGCATTCATCTCTTCCGCATCCGCGAAGCCCCGGCGATCCATCTTCGTATTCAGGCCTTCATGGAAAAAGTGCGGGTCGGCGATATAGTATCTCACGGCGGCACCTCCCTCATTTGTCCAGTCTAACACAGGCCAAAGTCGATTGCAAACCTGAGCTCCTGAAAGTTCTTAATTAACTTTCAAGTAAATTACTTTCAAGTAAATTATAGCAATCTTACGCTTCACTGTCAGGCCGCCGAAAACTTCCAGATCTTTCGGATCTGCCACGCCAGCTCCTCATAGCTCCAGACGCGGCCGCTGTTCTTCACACTGTTGGGGTCGTTCAGGGTGAAGCCCTCATCCGTATACCCTGTCAGCACGATGGGAAGCAGGATTTTCCATGTACGCTTCATGTCTCCTCCACCTCCCTCTGCAGGGGCAGCGTCAGCTCCGCCGTCGTTCCCTCCCCTTATACACTGTAAAAACGAAGCTGCCCTCGTCAAATCGCGTCAGGCCTTCCTCTCCGTCCATCGCACAGATACAGCGAAAGCCTTCGCGCGTGAGCGTCCCCGCGATCAGATGCGAAATTGCCCTGTCATCTTCCACAATCAGTATATTCGTCATCACACTCACCTCAAGATTATGATAACATCAGGATGTGTAAGAGTTGCCACACTCTTGATCTTTTTCCGCGCGCAGGCTATACTTTTAAGGGAATAAATTTTCAGAAGAAACGGAGGATGCATAAATGTATTACAACGATTTTCAGGGTATGAAGCTGTCCGCGCTCGGCTTCGGCACCATGCGACTGCCGCAGCTCGCAGACGGCACGGTTGACGAATCGCAGCTCGCGCAAATGACCGCTTACGCGATTGAGCACGGCGTCAATTATTTTGACACGGCCTATCCCTACCACAGCGGGCAGTCGGAGGTCGCAATCGGAAAAGCGCTCTCCGCCTATGACCGGGATTTCTGGTACCTTGCGACCAAATTTCCGGGGCATCAGATCAGCGCCAGCTATGATCCTGCTCCGGTGTTTGAAAATCAACTTCGCAAATGCGGCGTGGACTACTTCGATTTTTATCTGCTGCACAATGTCAATGAGGCTTCTGTTTCTACATATCTTGACCCCAAATGGAAGATTATTGACTATTTTAAGGAGCAGAAGCGCCTCGGCCGCATCCGGTATCTGGGCTTTTCCAGCCACGCCAACACGGATTCGCTAAAACAGTTTCTTGACATTGCGGGGGCGGATATGGAATTCTGCCAGATCCAGCTCAACTATATGGACTGGACACTGCAGGACGCCAAAGGGAAGGTAGCGCTTCTGAACGAGAGAAACATTCCGATCTGGGTCATGGAACCCGTCCGCGGCGGAAAGCTCTGCAGTCTGTCGGACACCGACGCAACCAGACTGAAAGCACTCCGGCCGGAGGAAGGCATCCCTGCCTGGGGCTTCCGTTTCCTGCAAGACATTCCCGGTGTAACCGTTACTTTAAGCGGCATGTCCAACATGCAGCAGATGGAGGAGAATATTGCCACCTTTGCCTCCCCGGAACCGCTGACAGCGGCAGAAAAAGAGATTTTACTGGACATCGCCGAGGGGCTGAAGGATTCCGTTCCCTGCACCGCCTGCCGGTACTGCGTGGAGGAATGTCCGCAGGAGCTCGATATTCCCACGCTTATTTCCTTTTACAATGATCTTCGCATCACACCCAATCCCGTCACTTCCCTGCGTCTGGAATCCTTCCCGCAGGAAAAGCAGCCGTCAGCCTGCCTGGGATGCGGAAAATGCGCAAAGATGTGCCCGCAGTCCATCAAAATTCCGGATGTCCTGAAAAGCCTTACCGCCCTGCTTGAGACGATCCCAAAATGGGCCGATGTCTCGCGCGAACGGGAAGAAGCTGCAAAGAAATGGAACGGCTGAGCGCAGTCGGCTAAGCCTGTTGCTGCGCGGCAACCACTGTATAGACGGTCATGTCCGCCGACGCGAACATCATGAAACACAAAAGCAGACTGTATTGTACTTCCCTTGCAGGATTTACAATACAGTCTGCTGATTTTTTTCGTGCTATGCTAGCAGGTTGCGCCGCCTTTGACGTTCTTCTTCAGAATTGCTTCCTTGTCGATCTTATTGCTGAGCAGTTTATCACAGACATAATCGAAGCCCAACCTCGTCACAGTATCGGCAAAGCGCTCGCCACTCTGTCCCTCGTCGCGGAAAAGCAGGATCGCCTTCTCGACGACATCCATGACTTCCTCCTCGGAGGTGAAGATTCGCGGCAGCGACTCGCCGTGCGCGACCTTCTTGCCCCAGCGTCCGCCGATATAGATGCGATAGCCATCCTGATATTCAATCGCGCCAAACGGGCAGGAGTTCTTACAGCGCCCGCAGTTGTTGCAGACCGATGGATCGATGTTAATCTTTCCGTCGACGACCTTCGCCACCTTGATCGGGCAGGTAGATTCCATCTTACACTTCTTGCAGCCATGGCACTTGCTGTAGTCCACAACCGGCACTCTCTGTCCGACTATGCCTAAATCGTTCAGATTCGGCTTCACGCAGTTGTTCGGGCAGCCGCCGACCGCAATCTTGAACTTGTGCGGCAGCGTCACGCCGTGATATCCCACATAGAATTTCTCATGCAGCCGCTCGGACAGACCAAAGGTGTCGATCAGGCCGTACTGGCAGGTCGTACCCTTGCAGGACACCACCGGGCGAACCAGCGAACCGGTGCCTCCGGTCGAGAGCCCATGCTCACCGAGGAAGTCGATCACAGCCTGAATATTTTCATGCTTCACGCCCTGAATCTCCAGCGTCAGACGGGTCGTCATCGTCATGGCTCCGGAACCATACTTCTCAGCAGCCTCCGCAATCACACGATGCTCTTCCGAGGTGATCCTGCCGTTACGGGTGATCACGCGGACATTGAAAACGTCCGGATAGCGCTTATCCTGCAGGCAGCCAAGCCCCTTCACACGCTTGATCTCCTCGGGCGGCAGCGTGCCGGTAAACTCCACCTTCACATTGCTGGTCCAGAGTCCGCCCTCCAGCACGCGCGTGTTCGTGTAACCCAATGCTTTCAGCCGGTTCTGCATGAAGTAGCTGCGCTTTCCTTTCGCACAGACAATCAGCAGCTTCTCGTCCGGCGCCACATCCGGAAGCGGAGCGTTCACCTTCGTCAGGTCATACCAGGGAGCTCCCGGCACCGTTGCCTTCGGATGAACGTCGATGACCTTGTAGCCCTTCGCCTTCCCTGCCGCGTATTCCGCGGGTGTGAAGGTCTCGAACTCTCCGTTTATCTTATTTTCCAGAATATAGCAGGCCTGAACAAAGGGATGAATCGCTGTGGAAAATGGCGGCGCGTAGGCATAGTCAAGCGCGTCGAAATCCTCCAGCTTCATGCCAGCAGAAATGCCGGTGACCGCGATATCCACCATCTTGTCCACCGCGCCGGAGCCGAGCACCTGAATACCAAGCAGCGCATGCGTCGTCCTGTCCGCAATCAGCTTGGTGACAAAGACGGAGGCGTCCGGATAATAGTGCACCTTGTCGTCGGTGACGCAGGTGACGCTGACGGCGTCATAACCCGCTGCCGCAGCCTGTTCCTCGGTAAGTCCCGTGCGTCCGGCGTTCAGATCATCCGCAAGCCGCACGACGCCGGTGCCAAGGCATCCGCCATAAGCGGCGTTCGCTCCTGTGAGGTTCTTCGCCAGCATCCGCCCGGTGATATTCGCGGTGGATCCCATCGCAGACCACTGCGGCTTTCCGGTCAGACGGTTGTAGACCTGCGCGCAGTCGCCGACCGCGTAGACATCGTCCGCGTTCGTTCTCTGATACTTGTCGACAACGATCGTCCCCCTGTTCATCTCGATCCCGGAATCTGCGAGGAAGCCCGTCGCCGGTCTCACACCAATCGCGAGCACAACCAGCTCTCCCTCGAAGCTGCCGACGCTTGTGCGCACGCCGGTCGCCTTCTCAGAGCCAAGCACTTCCTCGAGGCCCGCGCCGGTGATGATCCGCATTCCCTTCTTCTGCAGCTCCCGGCGTATGTAAGCCGCAACCTCGGCATCGAAGAGATTCGGCATCACCTGGGAGGCCATGTCGACGACTGTGACCTTCAGGCCCTTCGCCATTAGATTCTCCGCAATCTCAAGACCGATGAAGCCGCCGCCCACGACCACAGCACTCCTGCAGCTGTTCTTCTCCGCGTAAGCGCGAAGACCGATCGCATCGTCCGGACAGCGCATCGTGAAGACGCCCGGCAGCTCTTTTCCCGCCACATTCGGCACAAAAGGCACGGCGCCGGTGGCGATGACCAGCTTGTCGTAAGATACGCTCTCCCCGTTCGCAAAGGCGACCGTCTTTGCCGCCGTGTCCACGGAGACCGCCTCCATCCCGGTGCGGACTTCCACGCCCGTCAGTCCGGTGAAGCTCTCCGGCGTGTTGACGATTAGCTCCTCCCTTGTCTCGATGCTGCCGCCCACATAATAGGGCAAACCACAGCCCGCGTAGGAAATGTCCTGACTCTTCGTAAAGACCGTAACCTTCGCGCTGCGATCCTGACGCATCAGCTTCGCCGCTGTCTTCGTTCCGGCGGCCACGCCGCCGATGACTACTACATTCATGCTACTCGCTCCTTTTCCCATGACAGATATAGCAGACCCATTTCCAGCCATTCTGCCATGTCTTTTTCTTGATTATACTACCTCCCGTGTGATAAAATCAATTTAACGTTTCTTATGTATTGATTAAATTATTTTATCATAGTAACTCAGTCAACATGAATTGGAGAACAGAGGCTGGCTCAGGCCGAAGCAGATCGGAGACCTGTGACCAGCTGTTCCGAAATCGTTACGATTTTTTCAGGAGGTATCTCATGCTGGATTATCGGATCGAAACCTTTTTGGTATTGTGCGAATGCAGAAATTATCGCCAGACCGCAGAGCTGCTGCACATCACGCAGCCCGCCGTTACGCAGCAGATTCATCACCTCGAGCAGGAATACGGCTGCAAGCTGTTCCGCTATGCGAATCGGCGGCTTGAAAAGACCGAAGCTGCGGAAACGCTCGAGCTCTACGCGCGGGCGGAACGGCTCCATGAGCAGTCTCTCCGGGAACAGCTGAAGAAAAAAGACCCGATAAAAAAACTGCGGATCGGCGCGACAAAGACCATCGGAGATTATTTCCTCGCCAAATACATTCACCGTTACCTGCACGACGAGAACCATTCCCTTGATTTCCTTGTGGACAATACGGAACGTCTTCTACGGGAACTCGAAGAAAACCAACTGGACTTCGCGGTCGTCGAAGGTTTTTTTGACAAGAACCGCTTTGACAGCATCCTGCTGCACAGAGAACCCTTCGTCGGAATCTGTCGCTGCGACCACCCCTTCGCCGGACGGGAGGTTTCCATCGACGAGCTGCTCAGCGAGACGATCATCCACCGGGAGGACGGCTCCGGCACGCGGGCGATCCTTGAGCAGGAGCTGATGGGCTATAACGAATCGCTCAGCCGCTTCCATCGACGCATCTGTATTTCCAGCTTCAAGGTAATTCTCGACCTGGTACGTGAAGGCTTCGGCGTCTCCTTTGTCTACAATGTCCTTGCGGACAGCGACCCGGAGCTGGCCAAGTTTTCCCTGCAGGACGACCGCGTCATCCGAGAATTCAACATTGTCTATCTGAAATATGCCGACCAGAGAGAAAAGATCAGCCTGTTTTTTGGGGAAGAGCCGCTTCGAGACCATCCATGACACTGGCCTATTGTCATTTTCTTCACCCGGTGCTATGATTTTCATAAGCTTAAGTATAACAGGGAGGGAAACATCCACAGATGAAAAAACCAATGGAACTGGCCGTATACGGCAAGGGCGGTATCGGCAAATCCACCGTCAGTGCAAACCTGTCCGCCGCGCTGGCTCTCTCGGGGAAGCGCGTTCTGCAGATCGGCTGCGACCCAAAGCATGATTCCACACGGCTTCTGTTGGGCGGAACCCTTATCCCGACTGTGCTTGATTACCTGAAGACCGTAGACAAGCGGCAGGCGCAGACGGAGGAGATTCTTCGCGAAGGCTTTATGGGTGTCGGTTGCATCGAGGCCGGCGGCCCGAAGCCCGGCGTAGGCTGCGCTGGACGCGGGATCATCTCCGCTTTTGAATTTCTGAACCAGCACCACACCAAGGACGCCTATGACATCGTTCTCTACGACGTACTGGGAGACGTCGTCTGCGGCGGCTTCGCGGTCCCGGTTCGCCGGGAATACGCTGACGCCATTTTCCTTGTGACAAGCGGGAAATTCATGGCGCTGTACGCCGCCAACAATATTCTGCGCGGCATCCGCAATTACGACGGGGATACCTGGCAGCGCGTGGCCGGAATTATTTTCAATGAAAGAAAGGTGGCAGATGAGGCGGAACGCGTCAACCGCTTCGCACGCGCTGTCGGGCTTCCAATCTGCGCGCATGTACCGCGCAGCGATGCGTTCGCGCACGCCGAACGGCAAAATCGCACGCTGATGCAGATGGATGGTTGCGAGGCGGAGCAGCGCGTGTTCCGCGAACTGGCACGGCAGATTGGCGGAGGGCTCAGGCTCTACAAAGCCTGCCCCCTAAGCGATGAGGAGCTGGAGCGCGTAGTATTCGGCGCGGAGGAACGGGCAGAACAGCCCACCGAAGTTTCCACTGCCAGAACTTTTTCTGAAAAAGTTGCCTCCCTACCGGAGCCAAAAGCAGAGACCGAAGAAATCCCTAAGAGAAGCGGAGCAGAGTGTCCTCCGCTCTACGGCTGCGCCTTCAACGGTGCGGCGACCGCCGCCATCAATCTGACGGACGCTCTGGTGATCGCACATTCACCGAGGGCCTGCGCGTTCTATACCTGGCAGAACATCAGCTCCCCGGGGCGGAAAAATCTGTTTAACCGCGGCATTCTCATGCCCTCCGCCATCAGTCCCCATTTCGAGTGCACGGAAATGGGACAGTCCGACGTGGTCTTCGGCGGCATGGAACGTGTACGTGAGGCCGTGTTGCGGGCGATAGACCGGCATCCCGGCGCCGTCGTCGTCATCAGCTCCTGCGTCAGCGGGATCATCGGCGACGATATCCGAAGTCTGGAAGAACTGTCCACGCCCGAAATTCCGGTCATCACGGTCCCTGCTGACGGCGATATCGCCGGCGACTATATGGAGGGAATCCGCATCGCCATGCACACGCTGGCTGAAAAGCTGATTGACCCTTCCGTCTGGCCTCGGCCTCAAAGCCGTCTGGTCAATCTGATCGGCGAGACGGGCGTCTCCAACAACCGCGAAATAGACTTTCGCATTGTAAAAAGCTGGCTGGACGCAATGGGCATCTCCATTGGCTGCCGTTATCTGGGAGAGGCCTCCTGCGCGCAGATGCGAAATTTTCTGGCCGCACCGCTGAACATCCTTGCCAATGACAATGCAGAGGGACGCGAGCTAAAATCCTGGCTGAGCGAAACCTACAGCTGTACATTTCTCGATGAAGCGCTCCCGATTGGATTTGAGGCGACCGCTCGCTGGCTCAGGAAGCTCGGTGCATTTTTTGACTGTGCCGAGCAGGCAGAGAGTCTGATTACCGGACAGCGGGAGCTCTATCAAAGAGAAATCGAGCGCTGGAAACCCGTTTTTCAGGGAAAGAGGGTCTTCATGACGACAATCAATACCAACATGGACTGGCTGCTCGACACCGCGGATGCCGTCGGCCTGCGCTTCGTCTCGATCGGAGTTCTGAACTATCTGCACCAGCCCGTGAAAATCACGGATCACCCAGAGAAATATCCCATCGACGAAGATTTCGACTGGAGCCGGAGCCAGACGCTGATCCGGGAGCTGCACCCGGATATTGTGCTCTCCAACTACGTGACCAGAACGGATGCGGAGGACTGTCTGGTCGACTCCATGCCGATGAGTCCAATGGTCGGATTTCACTCCGGCATCGAGGTCATCGCGCGCTGGGGCAGGCTGATGCAGACAAAACGAAAGGGGGAATGGATGGATGACCGGTCCTTGTTCGAAAAGTATTACGCCTGACGGGCTCAGCGGCATGATCTTCGCGCTGGAGGGAATCAAAAACGCCATCGTGCTTCTGAACGGTCCGATGGGCTGCAAATTCTATCACAGCACAACTTCTCAGTTTCTCGCGCTGCGGCCGCCCCTGTACCTTCCCGCTTCCGAAGACGGGGAAAAAATACCGGTGGGCTACAATTTTCTCAACAACTGGTTTTTCCGCCAGTCCCGCGTACCCTGTACCTGGCTGGACGGCTATGACTATGTCTACGGAACTGCTGACAAGGTTCGCGACGGTCTCCTCTACCTCCGCGAGCACGTGAATTTCGAGCTGCTGGCCATCGTCAACTCCCCCGGCGCGTCGCTGATCGGCGACAATCTGGAGGAACTGGTCCGGGAAACCCTCCCGGACTGTCTGTGCGTCATGCTCGAGTCCCCCGGCTACTCCACTGATTTTTGCACCGGCTACGAGACGGCTCTCATGGAGCTCTTCCGGCAGGTCGGACCGCACATCTGGACAAAAACAACGCAGCCCACCGAAAATTCGCTCCAGAGAAGAGTAAACCTGCTCGGTCTCTCTATCTGGCAGCGCTACTGGGAGGGCGATCTGGCAGAATTAAAGCGTCTGTTTGCCCTCTGCGGGATCGCCGTAAACTGCTGCCCCGCCGCACAGAATTCCATGGAGGAATTGAGCCGTCTGCCGGAAGCCGATCTCAATGTCGTCGTCTATCCGGAAATGGCTTCGCGAGTGGCAGAATTATTACAGGAAACCTGCGGCACGCCATACTATGTCTGTCCGGGACCTC
>JAJQBC010000124.1 GCA_021203465.1 Lachnospiraceae bacterium
GACAGTATTTGTCAGTCGGTAAAAATAAATTGAAGAAAATGAAAAAAATTTTTTGACTATGACACATTGTGTCCATGTGAAAAAGTATACTGGGACTATCAAAGAAAGGCGAGGAATGTGTAATGGAGCATGGACTGGATGACAAGTCAAAACGGATTTTATCGATTTATACGCGGCTGCGGGAGGGACGCACCATCTACAAATCGCAGGAGTGCGCGGATTTTGGCGTGAATCCCAGGACGATACAGAGAGATCTTGCAGATATTCAGGGCTTTTTGTAGGATCAGGTCAGCGAGACCGGGGAGCAGCAGGCTGTCAAGTATGACAGAACCTCCGGCGGTTATCGGTTAGAGACCGTCGTTGAGCGGCAGCTTAAGCCGCAGGAACTTCTCGCCGTGTGCAAGATCCTGCTGGAAAGCCGCGCGCTCATGAAGGATGAGCTTTTTCCCATTCTGCACAAGCTTTCCAATGCGTGCAGCGGAGAGGAAGATCAAAAGCTGGTGCGCGAATATATCGGCGATGAGATGTATCATTATATCGAGCTGCGCCACGGGAAAAAGCTGCTGGAGAGGATCTGGGAGCTGGAGCGTGCGCTGAAGGAGCAGCGCTATATTCAGATTCGCTACAGAAAGCTGAAGAATCAGGAAGAAGTCGTCCGCAGGCTGAAGCCGGTGGGCGTGATGTTCTCAGAATTCTATTTTTACCTGACTGCTTTCATTGAAAATATTGACCGTGAGAAGGAGTTTCAGAACCCGGACGATCCCTTCCCGACGATATATCGAATCGACCGTCTGGAGGAGGTAGAAGTGCTCGACGAGCATTTCTCCGTGCCCTATGCGGAGCGCTTCGAGGAGGGGGAATTCCGCAAGCGCGTGCAGTTTATGTACGGCGGCAGGCTGCATCGGGTGAAGTTCCGCTATTCCGGGCCGGATATCAACGCGGTGCTGGACCGGCTGCCGACGGCGGAGATTCTCTCGGAGCAGGACGGCGTGTACACCGTGACGGCAGAGGTATTCGGCACGGGGATTGAGATGTGGATGCGGGGGCAAGGGTATATCGAGGAGATCAGCCCGCAGAGGGGAACAAAAGGAGAGGGGACTGCATAAATGCTTACTTTTATCCCACCTTATATGGGAGAGGAAATCAAAAGCGGCGCGGAGAAAAAGATGTTCGGCGTTTTGGAGCATCTGGACACGAAGCGCGCTTTTGTGCTGCATTCTCTTGGCCTGCCAAAGCACCATACCAAGATTTACGGGGAAATTGACTTCGTGGTGGTGTGTGACCGCGGCGTCGCGTGCCTGGAGATCAAGGGCGGCCGCGTGGATTGCCGCGAGGGAGTCTGGTATTTTACCGACCGCTATGGCGTGGAGCGGGGAAAGACGGAGGGACCCTTTGCGCAGGTGAGCGGGAATATGTTCAGCCTGCGGACAGTGCTGAAAGAACGCTTTCCGGACAACCCGCACCTGAAAAATGTGCTGATGGCCTGCGGCGTCGTGTTTCTGGATATTGCATTCACCGCGTCCTCCGAGGAGATCATTCCGGAGATTGTCTATGATAAGCGGACGGAGAATATCACCGCTTATATCAACCAGATCTTTGACTACTGGGAGACGCGGCAGCACAGAGCGCCGAGCCGTCTGTCACCGTCGGACATGGAGGAGATCGTCCGTTATCTTCGCGGGGAATTCACGTTTATCCCGAAGCTTGGCGATCGGCTGGAGAGCGTCGAGCAGCATCTACTGCGGTTGACCGCGGAGCAGGCGCAGCTCATGGAAGCACTGTCGCTGAACGAACGCCTCCTGATCGAGGGCAATGCGGGAACAGGGAAGACTCTGCTCGCTGCAGATTTCGCCGTGAAACGGGCTAAAACCGGCGACCGGGTTCTCCTGCTCACCTATAACAAAAATCTTTCCAACGATATTCATCGGCAGACGCAGGAAATCGCGAATCTGAAGGTGATCAATATCCACGCGCTCTTCGGCGAATCGGTCGAGGTGGATACACAATGTCTGAAGGAAAATCCACAGAATTATTTTTCGGAGATTCTGCCGGAAGCATTTTACGATTATATCAAAAATATGCCGGAGGCGAAGCGCGCGGCTCTGCAATATGATCTGATCATTATGGACGAGGGACAGGATATTATACGTCCTGTTTATCTGTATTCTCTTGATTATTTGTTGAGAGGCGGATTCGAGAAAGGCAGGTGGGCGGTCTTCTATGATGGAAAGCAGAATATCTACAATCCGGAGTATGCCGACGGTATGGAGCTTTTGCAGTCCTTCTCCTGCACGAAATTCCGCCTGTTCGTAAACTGTAGAAATACCGTACAGATTGGCACTTATACATCCGAGGTGAGCGGCATCGCCGCCGGGGATTTCATCCGCGAGGTCGGCGAGGACGTCCGAAAGATTGTCTGCGCCGGAGAAGCAGATTTCCGAAAGCAGGTCAAAAAAATCCTCAACATGCTCCGCGCGGAGAATGTGGCGATGACAGATGTCACATTCCTCTCACCGAAAAGATACGTCAACAGCCGCTTGAGTAAGGCGGCAATCCCGGTGGCGGAGATCGGCGGCGGGGAGGAAGAGAATCAGGAGCTGCCGCGTTTTGCCACGATACAGGGCTTCAAGGGGCTGGACTCGAAGGTCGTGATTCTGGTGGATGTGGAGGACATCCGTGAGGAACAGTACGCGCAGTTTATGTACATTGCGGCGACGCGAGCGAGGACGCTGCTGTATGTGGTGACGATAGACGCGGAATAAGGAAGGATTTATATTCGGCAGTTACTGGAAGATGGTGTTGGGAGAGGACGGTGCGGGATGAGATGATAAGCAGATTTTAATGGCAACTCGTAAATTAAATTAAAATAACAAAGGAGAAATCATTATGAAGACAGAGTTTACAGAGGAAGAATTAGGTCTGGAGTTAAAGGGAAGAGAAGCAGAGGCTAAGGAGCTTCTGGAAGACGAGGATAAGATGGAGCGCTTTTTGGAGCGCCTGGAGAAGAAGCTGAAGAAAGTGCCCGCGGTGGGAGATAAGTTATCGGATATTCCGGTGCTGATATCTCTCGTGCGCTCTTATGTTAAAAAGGAATACACGGACATTCCAATTGGAAGTATCATCGCAATTCTGGGTTCGCTTATTTATTTTGTCTCGCCGATCGACTTAATCCCGGATACCGTACCGGTAGTTGGCTATATCGATGACATTGCAGTTATATCGTTTGCTATGAAAATGGTGCAGGATGATGTGGACGAATACAAAGAGTGGCAGAAGAAACACGGGAAGCGCGTTTTTGGGGATTGAAAAAATATAAGCTTTAAAATTACAGAATGATAAAGGCTTCGTTGAAGCAGGAAGGATAAGTACATGAACATTACATTAGGACAATTACAGGAATTAGAGAACAGCTGCATAGATTTGATGAACTCTACATTTGGCTTGACGGATGATTTAAGCGATATGAAAGACAGCAGTGAAAACATTGCAAAGGCCATAAGAAAGATCGTGCTTGCGAGTGAACTGGCTGAAAAGCAGGTTATCTGTGTTTCCGGGCTGCAGGGCGCCGGAAAAACGACAATGATGAAGAATTTCTATTGTATCGATGATGGAATTTTAGATGTATCTACAGGGCGTGGTGAGAGAATTCCTGTTTTTTTCTGTGAGAAAAAAGACTGCACGGAAGTAAAACTTTACGCAGTTTGTTTAAGAAAAAAAGAAAGCTCCAAAGAAAACGCCGAAGAAGCTGCCTATGAGAAAATCTGGCTTGAAATCAAAAAAGAAGATTTTGTAAGCGCAGGAAAAGGTGATAAGATGGGGGACGATACGCATGTAATGTATCTGGAGGTACAAAATCCTTATAAACATTTTGGAAATGAAGCCTCTATGTTTATGTTGCTTCCCGGATTTGAAAAGGATGATGATTATTGGCAGGAACTGATTGATTTATCTGTGCAGGGCTCAGCCGCTTCTATTTTTGTGTGTAATGATTCGGAGATTTCATCAAATGATAATGAAGAGCTGCACAAAAAGATTGCGAATAAATTTGGAAATGGTGTGATTTATGCGATAAGCCATTCTGATATGAGTCAGGATGAAAATGCGCAGGTGAAAGAAAGCCTGTTGAAATGCATGAATGCAACAAGTAAAGAAAGAGATCGTGTTGTTTGTGTGGGAGAGTATAATGATTCAAAAAAGAATGAGAAATGGATTGACGAGCTAAAGAATTCTATTGAAAAATATTGTAATTCGGTGGAAACAGCGATCCGGAACACTGCGAAATATATTGGGGATGTTATCGACAGAGATATCTTCCCGGAAATCTCCAACATGCGCAGCTGCATTAATGATGACGAGGGGGATATCCTTGCAATTCATTTGGAACAATCTAAGTTTTTGCAGGCCTTTGACGGCATCGTTAAGGATAGAAGAGATATGCTTGCGGATCAGTTGGAGGACAGCCTTGCCTGTTCCACCGACAGAAGCATTAAGCGACTGCAAAATCTATTTACAGATAAAGAAGATGCAAAGAAAAAAGGTGTTTCCGATCCGGGCTGGAAGAAAATTAGAAGAACTATCTTTGGACAAAGTGTGAATGATATCCAACTGGCTCAGAAAAGGGTGGTTAAGGCTCTGAAAGACGAAGACGATGTCTACGATTTTCAGAAAGCCTTTGTCAAAGCGGCGGTTATGATAGAAGAGAGTGTTGAAGCTGACAATGAATGCAAAAGAATCATATCAGGTTCGTGCGACAGTGAAGCTCCGTTGGCCACGTTTGAATCCGAAGATAATCCGGTTCCCATCAATCAGGAACAGAAGCAGGAAAGAATGAATCACATTATGCATGATGCCACATGCCTGCTGGCAAAAGAAAATACTGACAGGCAACAACTTCAGTACAAAAACGTAGCAGGGACGTTAAGAGTGATTGCAGAACTCGGGACGCAGTATTTTGCCAAGGTTACACTCAATAAGGTTGAGGAGGATAATCCATATTTGCTGAAGACATCCCTTAATGGGGAGCTGGATACGATAAAAGTTTCATATGAAGATATTCAGAGTAAGATAGGAAGTACGGAAAAAGTCCTGTGGGGAGTCCTTGGAGTAACCGGTGTTGATCTGGTTGATGATGGGGTTCTGAATGCTGTTCCGAAATTGGCTGCGGCGTTGGAAGTCCCTGTTGCAGTCGCTGGCGGTATAACTGCGGTAATTATAGGCGTGACGACTACTGGCGCGGTTATACGAGATATCAATCGCTTGCAGAGAACTGAGTATGAATCTGCCGTTAATACAATCAGATCAATACAGAGCCAGGTAAAAGGTAAGTATTTAGACGCATATGACAAGGCCATGATCAGGATCAGAGATCGTATTGAAGATAACCTTATCGAAATATATGGGGTCAATAAAAAAATATTCAGAAAGACAAATGCATTGATCGCGTTAGGAAGAATAGAAAATGTTTTGGATGATATTTACAGAGAGGTAAACAACAGTGAGTATGGCCTTGGAAACGCTTTTGGAAGATAGGAGCCAATGGCAGCAAAACACGATAAAGAGAATTCAGGACAGTTTATTGAACAGGCCTGAAACTTCCCTGAATATTAAGGAGGAAAAGCTGGTCGTAGTTTATGGGCCGACGCAGATAGGGAAGACGACGTTGATTCTGTATTTGATGGGAATATCAGACAAACGGCGTAGTGAAATTTATAATGTTCTCCGGGCTGGAATACCACGTGGCAATTCCTCGACTTCAACTGCAATCATATACCAGCACTCATCAGAAGATTTTTATGAATTGGGATATAAGAATAAAGACGGAAATGTAGACAGGGAGGTGTACGAAAGCAGGGAGGCTTTCGAAGACCGTTTAAAAGATATCAGGAAAGATGTGGAGGAAGGAAAAGCATCGACCGATGTTTTACATATCTACATTCCCCATTCTTATTTTGACGAGGGCAGCGAAGAGCATTCCAACATAAGCATTTTGGATTTGCCGGGTGATAGGAGCAGGAACCGGAAGGAAAGTCAGCATGCCGATGTGCTGATTCGCAAGTATATGTCTTTGGCCTCTGTAAATATCATTGCATGCAGGGCAGACTCCATTCAATCTTTGGAAAATCTCCAGATACAAGGGAACAAAGATTGGAAACATATGGGGCATCGGTATATACTCGTTACGACCAGTTCCTACGGTCAAAGTAATATAAAGAAATTTTTTCAGAAGGACAGGAAGGAAAGAAAAAATTTTCTGGATTTCGTTAAAAACTATTATGCAAATGAGTTGGAAAAAGTTCTGGGGTCTGACTGTCAGATTGAGAGTTTTCTGCTGGATGTAGGGGATTCTTTAGACAGATTATGTAATGAAGAATTGAAGGACTTTCCAGAAGAGGACAGAAAGGAAGTCCGGGAGACTACTGCTCAAATAGCTGAGGAACTTCGCAAATCCATACAACAAAGGAGCGGGAACAGCTTAAAGGCAGCCATCGATGATCTGCGTAATGGAGCATTAAAGAAATCCGAAGACAGGCTGAATAAAAAGAAACAGGATTTAAAAGATGTCAGGAGAACGATAGAAGAGTACGAGGAAAAGATTAAAAGTTTGGAGAAGGAGTTAGAGAATTATAATAAAATTAGGGAAGAAAAAGAAGAAAACACTTCTTTGTATGAAGACTACCGGAATTTGAAAAAGAAATCTGAGAGTCTGGAAAAGAACAAAAAGGTATATCTGTCACAAAAAGAGGAGTTCGTGATGGACACGTTGGATGTTGTGGTTAAAGAAAATTTAAAAAGAAATAATGTGCTGAAAGATAGAGATAAGAAAGTATCTGCCAAATTTCAAGAGTGTATAAAGGATGTTACCAGATTATTCCTGAATGAATTTAAATCAAATTCTCCAGAATTGTCAATGGAAAAATCTTTTAATATAGAAGATGATGAAAAATTGACCGACCAAATTTATGAAGCTGCTCGTGGTATTGGTAAGTCCGATTATACCGAAGATCCTGTTGAAAAACTGGAAGAGTCCTTATATTCATGCAACCTATCATTTGTTGAACGATTTCGTAACCGAAAAAAATACGATGAATGCATGGAAAAGCTTTGTAAATATACGAATGAGTATCTCGATAAAATGTGGAAGGAAGTATATTGTGAACTTAAGAAAATGCTGGAAAGGAAGGAATTAACAGAAAAAATTAATTCATGTAAATTACTTGAAGATAATATTAAACATAAAGAAAATAAAAGAAATTCGTGCCAAAAGGAAATAGAAGAAAAACAAAAGGAAAAAGAAAGGATTATTTCTGAAATAGAAGATATAGAAAAGCAGAAAAAAGTTGATGAAAAAACTCTGAATGACTTTCGAACGATTGCGGAGAAGGAATATTCGAAGCAGGTAAAAGACATTGAAAATGATATACGAAACCATCAGATATCCGGCGTGGATCTGATGCCTTATATTATCTATCTGGCGTTATTGGAAAAGAATTTTAATCAAACCATGTTGAGCTGAGGAGAAATGTGAGATGGAAAGTACACTGAAAGAGGAAGTCCATTTATTATTTACGGACAATATTGTGACTCCGATTGGGGAAAAGATAGAAGGCCTGAAAATAGCGGAAAATTTTGGAGAATTGAAAAAGTCCGGAGAAAATATAGAAAAAATTGCAAAACAAGCCCTGACGGCAACTGATTTTAGACGAGGAAAAGAAAAGTTTGAAAAAGATTTTAGAGAGCATGACAAAAAAATTGATAGTAACACCCAATCGGTGATTGATGAAATTGGAAAGATAAGTAAGCGATTAGAACAACTGGATAATCGATTGGAAAAGGAAGTGATTGTGAAAGAGAACGGCCTTCAGGGGCGGATAAACATGATGGTAAAGAATCAGAGTTCCTCAGAAAATCATATGAAAAAGGAATTTAAAGCTGATCTTGAAGAGCGACAGAACCACATCTTAAATGTTTTGGATAAGAGAGATAATGAGGCAGATAAAAGGTTTGGCAACATTGAGAGTACCTGCAATGCCATGCTGAAACGGTCAGAATTTGAAGGATGGAAGCTGGAAATTGAATGTCAGAATCAGGAAATCACTAAAATGGTGAAATCTTTCTGTGATGACAATTCAGTTGTAGAACATATAGATTCTGCGTCAGTGGAGTTTGGTAAGATGAGAAAGCTGGTAATCGGCCTTATGGCAGGAAATTGTGTAATGTTCGCGGGTATCATTATCATGTTTGCTATGATGTTTTTGGGATAGCGGCGACCATGAAGTATGTGCAGACCCCTTTTTCATCCGGAAAACTGATTAATTCATTTGTTCCGCAGACAACAGAACAGATTCTCTCTTATCTTGGCAAAGTATATTGGCAAATTGAAGATAGAAAGGGAATCTCTGCTGACCTTGCGATGGAGGAGATTGAGAAGCAGCATGGATTCATTTAGCATACGTATTGTATGTCAAGAACTCTGGAAAAATTAAGGAGGACATTGAATTCGCAGCGGGCATTTTGTATTATATAGACACATTAGACAGTAAAGAATAAATATGGCGGGGAAATTCCCCGCCGCCCGGTGGACCAGGGTCTTACGACCAGCCCAATTAGTGGTCACCACTAATCATTTCATAGTTATTTTATTCGTATTTTATTCGAAATATGCAAAGCCGTCAATCACATTGTTCATTTTTTGAAGGGGTTCAGCCAGGGCTTGCACCACCTCCCAAAGTATTGTAAAATAATACGCAGCAGAAAGCATTTTCACAGGAGAGCTCGATCATGGAAGCGAATTGCTGATAGAGGCTGTAAGGAGGAAAAAGTGATTAACAATCCTCCCATAAAAAAGGAAGGCACTTATGGAACTTGAAATTGGAATCGAGGATTTGTTGCGAAAATCCAGAGTAGAGTCCTCGCGCATTGAATTTAAAGCCGGTTGGAATCCGGATGATATTTATCACAGCGTCTGCGCCGCATTTGCCAATGATTACAATAACGAGGGCGGCGGATACATTCTTGTGGGTGTTGAGGAGAAAAATGGAGTAGCAGTGCGACCGGTAAAGGGGCTTCCGGAATATATGCTGGATGATATCCAGAAAGAAATGATTGGATATAATAATGTCATATCACCGGCATATTTTCCGCGGCTCGCTCCAATGGAAGTGGACGGCAAATGGGTATTGGTAATTATTGCTCGAACGGGGCAGCAGAGGCCATATAAAGCGCCGGATCATGTTACTGGGAAAAAGGACAAAAAGTATTATTATTACATTCGTTATGGCACAAGCTCTGCTAGGGCAAATCCGGAGCAGGAGCGAGAGTTGATTGCCATGACAGACCAGACGCCGTTTGACTGTAAAGCAAATCATAAGGCGACATTTGATGATATTTCACCGGTACTTTTAGAGGATCATTTACGGAAGACCGGAAGCAAACTGGCAAAGCAGGTAAGAGAGCGCGGCGTAGAGGCGATTTTAGAGGAAATGCAGCTGCTTGAGGGACCGCCGGAGCTTCGCTATATTCAGAATGTAGCTCTGATGATGTTTTGTGAGCATCCTGAGAAGTTTTTCCGTTATACTTATGTGCAGATGACTGTCTTCCCAGAGGGAAGCATTAAAACCCCAGGTTTGAGTGAAGATTATCCGAATATCATAGGTTCGGTGCCGCAGATGATACAGGCGACGATGGAACGTTTTCGCAATCTTTTTATCCGCGAAAAGGTTATCAAGGTACCAAACCAGATGGAGTCGCTTCGGATTATGAATTATCCATATCAAGCAATCGAGGAGGCTGTTGTCAACGCATTTTATCATCGAGATTATATGTCCAATGAGCCGGTGACGATTGAAATAGAGCCGGATTGCATTAATATTATGAATTTTCCGGGGATAGATCGGTCGATTTCTAATGATACGATTGCGAAGGGGCAGAGGTTTGTATCGCGTTATTATCGCAACCGTCGCCTGGGAGAATTTTTAAAAGAACTGGATTTGTCAGAAGGTCATTCGTCAGGGATTCCTACTATACAGGATGAACTGAAGCGAAACGGTTCCCCAAGAGCAGAATTTTTTACGGATGAGGACAGACGGGCGATGCGGATTCGGATACCGATACACCCGGCGTTTTTGGAGGATAAGTCTAAAGAAACGAAAGATGCGGAGAATAAAATTAAAGGTATTGGTCCCAAAACAGAAGAACAGTATGCGGCAATCCTAAATTTTATGGAAGACAGACAGTGGCATAAGACATCTGAGATTATGGCTTTATTGAGCCTTAAAGAAACAAGAGCAAAACAGCTTATGAAAGAACTTGTAGCGGCAGATAAGCTTGTAGACAATGGAAAGAATAAGGGAAGACTGTATAAATTAAAATGAATTATCGTTAAAAAGCGACGATAAAAGCGACGATAAAAGCGACGATAAAGAAGGGATAAGCATGCTGATGCTTTTTGTCATTCTACAACCCTCACCCAAGGCTTGCACCACCTCCCCAAGTATTGTAAAATAATACGCAGCAGGAAACATTTCACAGGAGGGCTCGATCATGCGCAGCTTTAACACGACCGGCAGATGCATACCGTCCAGGCATTACATGGTGAATATTGATGAAAAGCTGGCACAGATCAAGGCCATGGTCGATCATGGCAGTTATTTTGTGATCAATCGTGCCAGGCAATATGGCAAGACCACCACACTTGGCTGCCTTGCGGATGTGTTGAAAGAAGAATATGTCGTTGTCTCTCTGGATTTTCAGAAACTGAGCAATGCGGAGTTTACAGATGAAAAAAGATTCTGCCTTTCCTTTTCGAAGTTGTTCCTGCGGGCTGTAAAGAATAAAAAGGCAGAAATACAGGGGCTGGATGCCGGAATAATAGAGATCTTGCAAAAAAACGCTGATGCAAGAAAAATCGAGACTCTGGGGCAGCTGTTTGAGCTTTTAAGCGAGTTGTGCGAGACGGCAGACAGACCGATTGTGCTGATGATTGACGAGGTGGACAGCGCCTCCAATAATCAGATTTTTCTTGATTTTCTTGCGCAGCTTCGGGGATATTATCTTGACCGTGATCAGGCCGCCGCTTTTCATTCCGTTATTCTGGCAGGAGTGTATGACATTAAAAATCTAAAATTGAAAATACGCCCGGAGGAGGAGCATAGATTTAATAGTCCATGGAACACTCGCGAAAGCAACGAGGAAAATGAGAGCTTGCTCTCATTTGACGACTGCTCGCGGGATCAAATGGAGCTTGCTCCATTTGATATAGCCGAAAGCTTTGATGTAGATATGAGCTTCTCTGTTCAGGGAATTGCGGGAATGCTTTTTGAATACGAGACAGATCACCATACAGGTATGTCTGTTCTTGAAATTGCGCAGTCTATTTACGATTACACTTCCGGTTATCCGTTTCTTGTTTCCTGCATATGCAAAACGATGGACACGATGTTCGCATCTGGAATTAGTGATGGATTTGATGTCTGGTCAGAGAGAGGAATTTCCGAGGCCGTAGGAAAGATTCTAAGGGATCGTTCAACTCTGTTTGACAGCTTCAGTCGCCAGATTGACGAGTATCCAGAAATGCGGGATATGCTGAAAAATATTCTGTTTCAGGGAAGCCGTTATTCCTACAATCTTTATAATGAGGCAATTAACCTCAGCAGTATGTTTGGTTATATAAAAAACAGTAATGGCAGCGTGGCTGTGTCCAACAGGATCTTTGAAATGTGGCTCTACAATCTGTTCCTTTCAGAGGATGAGATGAAGGATGTCACCTATGAAGAGGCGCAGCGTTCTCAAAACCAGTTTATTAATAATGGAAAGCTGGACATGGATCTGGTACTTCAAAAATTTGTTGCACATTTTACGGATGTTTACGGACAAAATGATGAGGAGTTTCTGGAAAAGCATGGCCGGAAGCTGTTTTTGCTCTATCTAAGGCCGATTATCAATGGAACCGGTCACTACTATATAGAGGCCGAAACTCGCGATCGTGATCGAACGGATGTAATTGTAGATTACCTTGGCCAGCAATTTATTGTTGAGTTGAAGATCTGGCGAGGAGCGAAATATCATGCGGATGGCGAACAGCAGCTGGCGGATTATCTCGATCAGTACCATCTGACCAAAGGATACCTTCTGGTATTTAGTTTCAGCAAAAGCAAGAAAGTCGGAGTAAAAGAGGTTTCCTGCGGAGGCAAATTGTTGGTAGAGGCCTTGGTATAGAGTCAGGAAGCAAAAATATCATTACTAAAAAATGTGCAGATGCACAAAAACAAGGAATGACATGACAGAGGTTACTACTGTCCTTTAAAATAAAAACAGCAGGCTATAGCGGAAAAGGAGGCGTGAACCATGGCGGGCACCGAAGAAAAGCGCAGGCTTCCGATAGGCATAGAAAGCTTTCAGGAGCTTCGTACAGAAGGATTTTATTATATTGACAAAACTTCGCTGATTCGTGACCTACTGAATGCCTGGGGGAAGGTGAATCTCTTTACCCGTCCCCGCCGTTTTGGAAAGACGCTGAACATGAGCATGCTGAAGGCTTTTTTTGAAATCGGCTGTGATAAAAGCCTCTTTGACGGACTTGCGATTTCAAAGGAAACCGAGCTGTGTGATGCCTATATGGGAAAATTCCCAGTGATTTCGATTAGCCTGAAAAGCGTCAGCGGTAGAGACTTTGGATCCGCCTGTTCGATCCTGCGCTCGGTTATCGGCAGCGAAGCGCTGCGTTTTCAGTTCCTGCTGGATGACGAAAACCTGACCGATAAAGAGAAGGAGCTATACGGCCAGCTGACAAACGTAGATACCGAGAACACGGAGAGTTTTCTTATGACGGATTCCGTCATGAAGGGAAGCCTGCGAACGCTCTCCTTTCTGCTCCAGAAGCATTATGGCAGCAAGGTAATTATTCTGATCGACGAGTATGACGTACCGCTGGCAAAGGCTGAGGAAAACGGGTATTATGACGAGATGGTCGACCTGATCCGCGGCATATTCGACCAGGCGCTGAAGACCAATGAGAGTCTTTATTTTGCGGTGATGACGGGTTGTCTGCGTGTGGCGAAGGAGAGTATCTTTACGGGGCTGAATAATCTCAATGTCCTGTCTATTACATCCGTTCGATTTGATGAATATTTCGGCTTCACCGATCAGGAAGTGCAGTCGATGCTGGGTTACTATGGCCTCATGGATAAATACACGGAGATAAAAGAGTGGTACGATGGCTACCGGTTCGGCAATGTTGATGTGTACTGTCCCTGGGATGTGATCAGTTACTGCTACGAATTGACGTGGGATCGCTCCGCCATGCCGAAGGATTACTGGTCAAACACCAGTGGAAATGACACGGTACGACATTTCATCGAGAAATCCGACAGGGACTCCACACGAAGCGAGATAGAGGCTCTGATCGCGGGCGAGACGGTGACGAAGGAAATCCATGAGGATTTGACCTATAATCGGCTGTATGATTCGATTGACAATATCTGGAGTGTCCTGTTTGCGACCGGTTATCTGACGCAGCGCGGCAGGCCGGAAGGGAAATGGTATCAGCTTGCGATTCCCAATCGCGAGGTGCGGGACATCTTTACCGAACAGATCATGGCGATGTTCCGGGAAAACGTCGCAAAAGACGGGGAACGTTTGAATAAGTTCTGCGACGCACTGCAGACGGGCGACGCCGCGGAGGTGGAAAAACAGCTTGGCGCTTATCTTTTAAAGACGATCAGTATTCGGGATACTTTTGTGCAAAAGCCTACCAAAGAAAACTTTCCGCCAGGGAAAGCGACCACTAAGGGTTCTAAAAGACAGAACCCAAGTGTCTGCTTTTACCATGGTATTTTACTCGGCATTCTCGGCTATAAGGACGGCTGGGATGTAAAGTCAAACAGGGAATCCGGCGATGGCTTCAGCGACATTTGTATTAAGATAGAAGAGGATGACATCGGCATTATTATTGAGATAAAATATGCAGAAAACAGGCAGCTCGACGCGGAGTGCAGGGAAGCGCTGAGACAGATCGATGAAAAGGCATATGTGAGTGAATTGCAGTCGGATGGATATCACACCATTTACAAATACGGCATTGCCTTTTTTAAAAAGAAATGCCGGGTGTTGTGCGAGCGGGAGCTATGCATATAAGTCTTCCGTCTCTCATACAATGAAGCATGGCCTGCAAGATTTTTGCCATACTTTTTCAGGCGACATGGTTGTCAAAGCGCGGGAAATGGGGTATACTGGGTTCATGGATTTCCTGGGGTGTGCGACAGCTCCGTCATTTTGAACCTACATTTACGTTCATGGGATTCCAACATTTCAGGCCGGATGTCAAGCCTCCGTCCTTTTGGGACGCCAGTGGAAGGCTGAACGTCTGTTGAGGTTACCCACCTGGCTTTTGGGCTAGGCGTCAAAATACGGGGAACGGCACTTTGGGAAACGTAAGATACCGGGTATCACGGCGCATGCCGCGATACCCGTTTCTTATTCGGGCAGAAAAATGGCTCGAAAAAAGGCCCACATGGCTGCGGACTCCTGCTCAGCCTGAATTCCGGGAGGGAAATTTGTATCGAGAGACTTTGAAGCGGAAAGCGGCGCTGCTCGTGCTTGCGGGCGCCTTCCTGCTCTTTTTGATTGCCGGGGAACAGGACAGGTTCGGAGCGGACGGGGAGATGCAGGAGCCTCAGGAGGCCGAACGGCTCGAGATATCCGCCGACGATACGGAAGGGGAGGAGCAGGTGCTTCCGCAGGAAAGCTGGTCTCTGCCGGGGGCGGACGCGCAGATCCGGGTGTTGCTGCTCTCGGATAGTGGGAGCATTTATCATGAGAGCAAGGAGCTGGATCGCGAGTATCCGGGGACGCTTGACTTTTATGAGGAGAACGCGGGCTGGGTGATCGTGAATGAGGTGCCGCTGGAAGAGTATCTGCGGCTGGTCGTGCCGAGCGAGATGCCATCCGGCTGGGCGGCGGAGGCGTTGAAGGCGCAGGCAGTCTGTGCGCGCACCTACGCGGTCTGGCAGATGCAGGACTATGCCTATCCGGAGTATGAGGCTCATGTGGACGACAGTACTTCCTATCAGGTCTATGGCAGCATCGACTCCCAGGAGACGACGGACGCAGCGGTGGAGGCGACGGCGGGGCAGATCCTGCTCTACGGCGACAGTCCGGTGAAGGCCTATTATTTCGCAACCTCCTGCGGTGTCACGACCGACGAGAATATCTGGGAGGATGGCGACAGCAGCCTTACGCCCTACATAGCCGGGATCAATGTCGGCGAGTCGGAGCGCGTCCTCGACCTGACGGATGAGGAGACTTTTGCAAAATTTATCCGCAGCAAGCGGGCGGGCGATCTCGAGATCTCGGAGCCCTGGTATCGCTGGAGCGCGTATGTTTCTTTGGAACAGATCCAGAAAAATGTGGAGAAATGGATACAGATACGCTCCGCGAAGTCGGAGCAGGGGATTCTCCTGGAGGACGGAGACGATTATGTGCCGACGACGCGGGAGAGTATCGGTGCGATCAAAAGAGCGGAGATTATCGGAAGGAATACAGGCGGCGTGGCGCTGGGGCTGCTGCTTGAGGGGACAGAAGGAACGCTGAAGATTCAATATGAGTACAATATCCGCCTGATGCTCGGCGTGCCGGGCGGCGCGGTTCACAAGAATGACGGGACGGACGTATCGGGCGGAGACCTGCTGCCGAGCGGTTATTTTGTGCTGGAGGAAGTCTTCGAGGACGGAGTCTTAAGCGGCTATCAGATATACGGCGGCGGCTACGGCCATGGCGCGGGGATGAGCCAGAACGGCGCGCGCCTGCTCGCGGAGCAGGGAGCGGACTATGAGGAGATCCTGAACTATTTTTATACGGATGTAAGGCTTGCTATTTTGGAATAGACAGGGTATAAATGTAGATAGACACTGAATCACAGCCTGACGGTATTCGCTCTGTATCAGAACGGCACCCTGCTGTTGGAGCAATGTGTGAAGTACCGCAGACTGGAGAGTTTATTATATGAAGAGACCGAACGGGTTGGTCGGAACAGTGCTGAAGATCAAGCGTGATATGGATGAGAAGCATGTGGGAGCCTATGCGGCGCAGTCCGCGTATTTTATCATGCTCTCTTTTCTGCCGCTGATCATCCTGCTCTTGTCGGCGGTTCAGCTTACCGGCATTGAGAAGGCGGAGCTGTATGAGATGATCGAGAGCTTTATCCCCCTCGGCTTTCAGAGCTGGGTGATGAGCCTGATCGACGAGATGTACAGCCGTGCGATTGCGGCCATCTCCCTGTCGGCATTGATGACGGCCTGGTCGGCAGGCAAGAGCTTCATGGCACTGAACCGTGGAATGAACTGCATCTGCGGGCGAAAGAACCGATCCTATCTGTTTATGCGGGCGCGCGGTACGCTTTTTTCCCTGCTGTTTGTTGTGTTGGTGCTGGCCTCGCTGCTGATGGTTGTCTTTGGAAACAGTATCCACGAGCTTGTACTTCTGTATCTACCCTTTATTGCCGTGTTTACAAGCCTGGTGCTCTCGTTTCGGCTGGTGCTGATGCTCGGCGCGTTCATCCTTTTCTTTGCGATTATCTACTGGGTGCTTCCGGGACGCGAGCCGGGGGAAGAGCGGCGATTTATGGAACAGCTACCAGGCGCGATGTTCGCGTCAGTGGCCTGCTACCTCTTTTCCTTTTTCTTTTCCATTTATATCGAGTACAGCAATGCTGCCAGCATGTACGGAAGCCTGACCACGATGATCCTCTTTATGATGTGGCTGTATTTCATCATGTACATCGTGCTGATTGGCATAGAAGTCAACCAGTGGCTGGCGCAGCAAATAAAGGTAGTTTAGATGAGCAATACTTTCAGTGAAGCCCAGAGGCGGGCAATCGGGCACGTGCAGGGTCCCGCCCTGATTCTGGCCGGCCCCGGTTCGGGCAAAACCACCGTAGTGACAAACAGAGTGCAGTACCTGGTGAGGGACTGCCACATATCGCCCTCCTCCATTCTGGTGATCACCTTTACGAAGGCCGCGGCCACCGAGATGAAGGAGCGCTTCCTGCGCCTGATGGAGAAGAGCGCGGACGCACCGCGCGGTTATGGGAATGTGTCCTTCGGCACCTTCCACGCGGTCTTTTTCACGATTCTGAAGCTGTCCTACGGTTTCACCGCGGGGAATATTCTGCGCGAGGAGGTCCGCTATCAGTATCTGAAGGAGAGCGTCGAGCGGCAGAGGCTTGAAATTGACGACGAGAATGAATTTCTGGCAGGAATTTCGGCGGAGATCAGCCTCATCAAAAATGAGCGGATTCCGATCGAAACTTATTTTTCCAAAAACTGTTCCGAGGAGATTTTTCGAAAGATTTATACGGAGTATGAGGAGCGCAAGAAGCGCGCGCGGCTGGTCGATTTCGACGATATGCTGACTTATACCTGGGAGCTGCTGTCAAAGCGGGCGGACATTCTCACGGTCTGGCAGCAGAAATACCAGTATATTCTGGTGGACGAATTTCAGGATATCAACCGCATCCAGTATGATATTTTGAAACTGCTGGCTCTACCGCAGAACAATCTTTTTATTGTCGGGGACGACGACCAGTCGATCTACCGTTTCCGCGGCGCGGATCCCTCGATCATGCTAAATTTTCCGAAAGATTATCCGAATGCGGCGCAGATTCTCCTGAACGACAATTTTCGCTCGACGCGGCAGATCGTCGAGGCGGCGGGACGCGTCGTGCGCTGGAATCAGGCGCGTTTTCCGAAGGAGATCACGGCGCGAGGGGGAGACGGCCCAGCGGTGCGCGTGCTGCCTTTCCCGGATCAACAGCAGGAGTGCCTGTATATTTTGAAGGAAATTCAGGACTGGAAGAATGCTGGGAAAAACCTCAGGGATGCAGCGGTCATTTTCCGCACAAACATGCAACCCCGCCTGCTCGTGCAGAAGCTGATGGAGTACAACGTGCCCTTCCGCATGCGCGATACGATGCCGAACCTCTTCGAACACTGGATCGCGAAGAACCTGTTCTGCTATATCCGGCTTGCGATGGGATCCCAGCTGCGGCGGGATCTGCTGCCGGTGCTGAACCGCCCGAAGCGCTATCTGAACCGGGAGTGCCTGCCGGGTGAGCGGATTGACTGGGAGCTCATGCTGGAATATTATGAGGATAAGGATTATGTGTGCGATCGGATTGAGCGGTTGCGCTATGACCTCAGGATGCTTGGACGCATGGGACCCTACGCGGCGATCAATTACATACGCCATGTGGTTGGCTACGAGGAATATCTCCGCGAATATGCACAGTTTCGCCGTATGAATGCGGACGATCTGATCGAGATTCTGAACGAGTTGCAACAGAGCGCGAGAGATTACCGGACGTATGACGAGTGGTTCGAGTACATGGAGAAATATAAGCGGCAGATGGAGGAGCTGCGCCGTCGCCAGCAGGAGGTGAAGGACGGCGTACATCTGACGACGATGCACAGCAGCAAGGGACTTGAGTACGAGAAGGTCTGGATCCTCGACGCGGCGGAGGGCGTCACGCCCTACAAGAAGGCGGTGCTCGATGCCGACATGGAGGAGGAGCGGCGCATGTTCTACGTCGCGATGACCCGCGCGAAGCGTGAGCTCGTGATCTGCTGGTCGAAGAAGCAGAACAGCCACGAGGCGCGCCTGTCGCGCTTTGTCGAGGAGATGGAAGACGGCGCCGGGACGAGGCAGAAGGAATCCGTTCTGCGGAAGTTGACGGAAAAGAAGGGAGCGGCGAGGCGATGACAGAACAGTATCAGACAATCTATGAGGGCGGCGTTGGCGAGATCACCGAAAAGAAATCGCGCTTCATCGCGACGCTCCGCCCGGTGGAGACGGAGGAAGCGGCGCTGGCCTTCATCGAGGAGATGCGTAAAAAATACTGGGACGCGCGGCATAATTGCTGGGCTTATGTGCTCGGTGAGCGGCAGGAGCTGCTGCGCTGCAGCGACGACGGGGAGCCGTCTCAGACCGCGGGCAAGCCGATGCTGGACGTGCTGGTCGGGGAGGGGCTCACGAACGTTGCGCTCGTCGTCACACGTTATTTCGGCGGCGTGCTGCTCGGTACCGGCGGGCTCGTCCGCGCCTATCAGGCGGCGGCACGCGCGGGACTGAAAAACAGCGTGCAGATTACAAAATACTGGGGTACAAAGCTCGAGATCGGGACGGACTACGGCGGCATCGGAAAGCTGCAGTATCTCTTCGGCCAGAGGGGGATCCCGATGCTGGACGCCGTCTATACGGACAGCGTGAGTTTTACGGTGCTCGTCCCGGCGGCGAAGGTTCCGGAGATCACGAAGGCCGTCACCGAGGCCACGAGCGGTCAGGCTGCTATTCGCGAGGGAGACAGCCTCTACTATGTGGTGCTGGACGGGGAGTATCTCCTGTTCTGAGAGGGCGGGAGTTTAGAAAATTTTTCTAAACAGGACACAGTATTTTCACAGACGGAACTTGCATTCCGTGTTGAAAATCTTTACCATATACTTTGAAACTCAAACTATTCTCGCAAAAGGCGGATCGTCGGACGGTTCGCCTCTTCGTTTTATTTGGGTATGGAAGGAGAAAGTACAGAATGAGTAAGATAATCGGGATCGATCTGGGGACGACGAACAGCTGCGTGTCGGTCATCGAGCACGACGAGCCGGTCATTGTGCCGAGTGCGTCGGGGAGCAGGACGACGCCCAGCGTGGTGGCCTTCACGAAGAATGGCGAGCGGCTGGTGGGAGAGAGCGCGAGAAGGCAGGCAGTGACCAATCCTGACAGGACGATCAGCTCGATCAAGCGTCATATGGGTGATGACTAGGGCATTCGAATCGACGGTAAGGAGTATAAGCCGCAGACGATCAGCGCGATGATTCTGATGCAGCTGAAAAAGGACGCGGAGGAATTCATCGGAGAGCCGGTGACGAAGGCGGTCATCACGGTACCGGCCTATTTCAATGATATTCAGCGGCAGGCGACCAAGGATGCCGGACGCATCGCGGGGCTGACGGTGAAGCGTATTATCAATGAGCCGACCAGCGCGGCGCTGTCCTACGGCCTCGATCACGGGGAGGCGCAGAAGGTCATGGTCTACGACCTAGGCGGCGGCACCTTCGACGTGTCCATCATTGAGATCGGCGATGGTGTCATCGAGGTGCTGGCCACTGCGGGTGACAATCATCTGGGCGGGGACGATTTTGACGAGCGGGTTGTGGACTGGATTGTCCGCAGCTTCAAGGAGAGCCAGCATGTTGATCTGAAGCGCGATTTCGCGGCGATGCAGCGCGTGAAGGATGCGGCGGAGCAGGCGAAGAAGGAGCTCTCCTCCTCGGAGCGGACGCAGATCACGCTGCCTTATCTCACGCAGTCGCGCGGCGAGCCGCTGCATCTGGATCTCACGCTGACGCGGGCGAAGTTCGACGAGCTCACTTATGATCTGGTGGAGCGCACGACGGGGCCGGTGCAGAGCGCCCTGAGTGACGCGAGGATTTCTCCGTCCCAGCTTGGACGCGTGCTGCTGGTGGGTGGTTCCACGCGCATCCCGGCGGTGCAGGCGAAGGTGAAGGCGCTGACCGGAAAGGAGCCTTCCCGCAATATCAATCCGGATGAGTGTGTAGCGCAGGGCGCGGCCATCCTGGGCAGTACGCTGCAGGGCAACGGCCTTGCCGCGGCGGGCACCGGGCAGGATCTGCTGCTGCTCGACGTAATTCCCTTAAGCCTCTCCATTGAGACTGTGGGAGGCGTGGCCACGCGGCTGATCGAGCGCAACTCCACGCTTCCCACGCGCTATTCGCAGGTGTTTTCCACGGCTGCGCCTTATCAGCGCGCGGTGGATATTCACGTGCTGCAGGGCGAACGGCCTATGGCGCGGGACAATAAGACGATCGGAAAGTTCCGCTTGAACGGTATCAAGAAAGCGCCGGCCGGTGTGCCGCAGATCGAAGTCACTTTTGACATCGACGCCAACGGTATCCTGCAGGTTTCCGCAAAGGATCTGGACACCGGGAAAGCGCAGTCCATCACAATCACGGCGAACGACCGCATGTCCGATGCGGAGATCGACCAGGCTATCCGCGATGCGGCCGCTTACTCCGGTCAGGATCAGGTGCGGCGCGAGGCCATGGAGCTGCTCGACGAGTGCCGGAAGCTGCTCGGGCAGACAGATCAGATTATAAAAGACAACGGAAAGCAGATGGAAAAACAGCAGAAAAAGCAGATCAAGAACGACAGCGCGAGACTGCAGAAGCTGGTGAGCAAATGCCGCCTTGACAAGGTGACGGACGGCGATCTCACTGCGATCCGTGAGGCGAAAAGTCAGCTCGAGAGCAGCACGGCGGGGTATTTGCATCAGAGCTGAGACCCGCAGGAAAAGAAACTTGACTTTCTGCCATTCTGTGTTATAGTAAAAAATGATTTGCAAAGGCGATGAAGGTGTATAGTAGCATCCTGCTTTCCGGCAGAGAGGATGGGTCGGCGGCTGAAAGCCCGTCCGGGTACAGGCAGAGATGTGAATTTCCCACCGGAGCCGCGTTCCTGAAAAGGACAGTAGGGAGCGACGTCCGCCGCGCGTTATGCGGTACGAGTGTCCGGCGAAGGCTGGAAAAAAGGGTGGTACCACGGATAATAAACTTCGTCCCTGTTTATACAGGGGCGAAGTTTTTCTTTAACAAAAATTCCGTGCTACTTGCTCATACAGTAAATGAAGAAGAAAGGGAGATTTGCAAAATGAAAGACAGATTGCAGAAAATCAGGGAAGAGGCGATTGCCCGGATCCGGGAGTCCCAGAATCCGGACGCCCTGAATGAAGTGCGCGTATCCGTCCTCGGGAAAAAGGGCGAGCTGACCGCGCTCTTAAAGAGTATGAAGGAGATCGCCCCCGAGGACAGGCCGGCCTTCGGACAGCTGGTCAACGACACGCGCGCTGAGATCGAGCGCGTGCTCGACGACGCAAAGAAAAATATGGATCAGATGCTGCTTGAGATGCGTTTGAAATCCGAGACGATCGACGTGACGCTTCCGGCGAAGAAGAATGCGGTCGGGCACCGTCATCCGAATACGATCGCGCTCGAAGAGGTGGAGCGTATTTTCATCGGCATGGGCTACGAGGTCATCGAGGGACCGGAGGTTGAGTATGATCTCTATAATTTTGAGAAGCTGAATATTCCGGCGAATCACCCGGCGAAGGACGAGCAGGACACCTTTTATATCAATAAGGACATCGTCCTGCGGACGCAGACCTCCCCGGTGCAGGCGCGCACGATGGAGACCGGCAAGTTGCCGATCCGCATGATTTCTCCGGGACGCGTGTTCCGCTCCGACGAGGTGGACGCGACGCATTCGCCCTCCTTCCATCAGATCGAGGGACTGGTTGTTGACAAAAATATTACGCTCGCGGATCTGAAGGGAACGCTCGAAGAATTCGCGAAGGAGCTTTTCGGCGCGGACACGAAGACAAAGTTTCGCCCGCATCACTTCCCTTTCACGGAGCCGAGCGCGGAGATGGATGTCTCCTGCTTCAAGTGCGGCGGCAAGGGCTGCCGTTTCTGCAAGGGCGAGGGCTGGATCGAAATCCTCGGCTGCGGCATGGTGCATCCGCATGTCTTTGAAATGTGCGGCATCGACCCGAATGAGTATACAGGCTTTGCCTTTGGCGTAGGTCTGGAGCGCATCGCTCTGCTGAAATATGAGATTGACGACATGAGACTGCTGTACGAGAACGATATCCGGTTCCTACGCCAGTTCTAAAAGGGAGGAAAGAGAATTATGAATACATCATTATCATGGCTGAAGGCCTATGTGCCGGACCTTGACGTGACGGCGCAGGAGTTCATGGACGCGATGACGCTCTCCGGCACGAAAGTAGAGGGTTATACAAATCTGGATGCCGATCTGGAGAAAATCGTGATCGGGCAGATTTTAAAGATTGAGCAGCATCCGGATGCGGACAAGCTGATCGTCTGTCAGGTGGATATCGGGGAGGCGGAGCCGATCCAGATCGTGACGGGCGCGCCGAATGTGAAAGAGGGCGACAAGGTTCCGGTCGTGCTGGACGGCGGCAGAGTTGCCGGAAATCACGACGGAAAGATGACCGCGGGTGGCATCAAGATCAAGAAGGGCAAGCTGCGCGGCGTCGAGTCGAACGGCATGATGTGCTCGATCGAGGAGCTCGGCTCGAACACAGACATGTATCCGGAGGCGCCGGAGTACGGCATCTATATTTTCCCGCAGGACGCGGTGGTTGGGGCGGACGCCATCGAGGCTCTTGGCCTGCATAATACGGTCTTTGAGTTCGAGATCACCTCGAACCGCGTGGACTGCTACAGTACGATCGGTATCGCGCGCGAGGCGGCGGCCACCTTCCGCAAGGAATTCAAGCCGCCGGTTGTAGAGGTGAAAGGCGCAGGCGGTGATGTCAATGATTACATCAGCGTCGAGATTCAGGATACGGACCTCTGCCCGCGTTACTGCGCGAGGGTTGTGAAAAATATCCGTCTGGCCCCGTCGCCGGAGTGGATGCAGAGAAGGCTTGCCTCCGTCGGCATCCGTCCGATCAACAACGTGGTCGACATCACGAACTATGTCATGGAGGAGTACGGCCAGCCGATGCACGCCTACGATCTCGACACGATCGCGGGGCATAAGATCATCGTGCGCCGTGCGGAAAATGGCGAGAAGTTTGTGACGCTGGACGGGCAGGAGCGTCAACTTGACGACGAGGTGCTGATGATCTGCGACGCCGAGAAGGCGGTCGGCCTCGCCGGTATCATGGGCGGCGAGAACTCCATGATCACGGACGATGTACACACGATGCTCTTCGAGGCGGCGAACTTCGATGGGACGAACAACCGTCTCTCCGCGAAGCGCATTGGCTTGCGCACGGAGGCCTCCGCAAAATTCGAGAAGGGTCTTGACCCGAACAACGCACAGGAGGCGATCGACCGTGCTTGCCAGCTCATCGAGGAGCTGGACGCCGGAGATGTCGTGGACGGCATGGTTGACGTGTATGTAAAGAAGAAGGAGCCGGTGCGCGTGCCCTTCGAGCCGGAGCGTATCAACGCGCTGCTCGGCACCGATATCAGCCGTGAGCAGATGCTCGACTATTTCAAACCGCTGGAACTGGCCTATGACGAAGCCGCGAACGAGGTGGTTGCGCCGACCTTCCGTCAAGATATTTTCCGCACGGTCGATCTGGCCGAGGAAGTCGCCCGTTTCTACGGCTATGACAATATTCCGACGACGCTGCCGAAGGGCGAGGCGACGACCGGCAAGAAGCCCTTCTATCTGCGTATCGAGGATGTGGCGAAGGACGTGGCGGAGTTCTGTGGTTTCTCGCAGGGTATGAGCTACAGCTTCGAGAGCCCGAAGGTCTTTGATAAGCTGCTGCTCCCCGCGGACGCGCCGGAGCGGAATGCGATCGTGATTTCCAACCCGCTCGGCGAGGATTTCTCGATCATGCGGACGATCTCGCTGAACGGCATGCTGAGCTCCCTTGCGACGAATTACAACCGCAGAAATAAGAATGTGCGCCTCTACGAGATGGCGAATATTTATCTTCCGAAGGCGCTGCCGCTCACGGAGCTGCCGGACGAGCGCATGCAGTTCACGCTCGGCATGTACGGGGAGGGCGACTTCTACACGATGAAGGGCGTCGTCGAGGAATTTCTCGCGAAAGTGGGCTTAAGCAAAAAAGAGAGCTATGACCCGGATGCGGAAAAGCCCTTCCTGCATCCAGGCCGTCAGGCGAAGATCATCTATGACGGGAAGACGCTGGGATATCTCGGTGAGGTGCATCCTACCGTGGCGGCCTCCTACGGGATCGGCGAGCGCGCCTATGTGGCGGTGCTCGACATGCCGTCGGTCGTGGAGCTCGCCTCCTTCGACCGGAAGTACGAGGGACTCGCGAAGTTCCCGGCGGTGCTGCGCGATATCTCCATGATCGTGCCGAAGGCCGTGCTCGCGGGACAGATTGAGGCGATCATCCGCCAGCGCGGCGGGAAGATTCTCGAGAGCTGTGAACTCTTTGACGTCTATGAGGGTTCCCAGATTAAAGAAGGACACAAGTCGATGGCCTATGCGCTCTCCTTCCGTGCAAAGGATCGAACGCTGACCGAGCAGGAAATCTCGGCGGCCATGAAGAAGATTCTGAACGGGCTCCAGTCGCTTGGCGCGGAGCTGAGGCAGTAATGGTATTTAGAAAAATACGAGGGGTGCTGCTTATCACAGCGGCATCCCTGCTTCTGCTGTTTGCAGCCGTGAATGTTCCGGATCTGGCAGCGGAAGCGGAGAGCGAGGACGATATCCTCGTGTCGCAGGAAGATTCCTTCTGTGAGGGTGATCTGGTGCTTGAATTGAGCACGGAGGGCGGTTTCCCGATTTATTATACTTTAGATGGTAGCGTTCCGACATTTGACAGTTCGCTTTATGAAGGAGCGATCACCTTTGCGTGCACGGACGATGTACAGAGCTGCGTGATCCGTGCCTGTGCTTATGATGAGAATACCGGGGAGTGGGGAGACTTATTTACCCGTACTTATTTCTACGCGCGGGATCTGGAAACCATCCGGAACCGCTTCAGTACCTACATTGTCTGCCTGACCAGTGATCCTTACAACTTATATGATTACGAGTATGGGATCATGGTGGAGGGAAAGATTCGCGACGAATATATCAACAGTGATGAATATATCCCTGACAAGCTGACACAGCCCGCCAATTATACGCAGGAGGGGCGGGAGTGGGAACGCGATGTTTATGTGGAGATTCTGTCGCCGGACGGGGAGCGACTGGTCGCTCAGGATGCTGGAATCCGTATTTTCGGACACGCGAGCAGGCAGTATTATTATAAATCCTTTAAGCTTTACGCGCGGGAGGAGTACGGCGACGATTCCTTCAGCTATCCGTTCTTTTCTGACAATTATCCGGGGGAATCGGAGGAGGTGCAGGACTCCTATGAGCAGCTTGTCCTGCGCGCGCACGGGTTTGACAAGAGCATTACCCAGTTCCGCGAGGAGCTGTTTCAACGGCTCTGCGGCGAGATCGAGGGGATTGACACCAAGTCGGTGGCCGCCGCTTCTGTCTGGCTGAATGGAGGCTACTATAATTTTGAATGGCTTCAGGAAGTCTTTGACGATCAGTATATGGAGGAAAATTATGGACTTCTGCAGGTCGGGGACACCTGGCGCAAGGTGACGCTTCGCGACGATAATCTGAGTTCCAGTCTGGAGATCGCGGAGGGGACAGCGGAGGAGATCAGTCAGGCGATCGCTGACGGCAGCGCAGATGAGGAGGATATTGAGGCCGCACAGGATTATCTCGAGGTGGCCGCGTATGCAGACAAAGATCTGACGGATGACGCCGTGTTTGACGAGCTCTGCGAGCTCGTGGACATGGAGAATTTGATTCAGTATTTTGCCATCGAGACCTATATTGCAAACTGGGACTGGCCGCTGAACAATGTGAAGCTGTACCGTTACTACAGTCAGAACGGCGTGTACGGCGAGGATCGTCTGGACGGGAAATGGCGCTATCTGTACTATGATATGGAAGCCGGATTTAATATCTATAATGAGCCGGAAGAAGACTGGCTGACGATCGCGACGGTGATGGAGGAGAGCTCGCTGTTTGGCGCCGTTATAAAGCGGACAGATATGCAGGAAAAGTTTGCATATTATATTGAAAAATGTATTTATGAGTATTTCACGGAGGACAAGGTGCGTGCGGCGGTGGAGCAGCTGAAGTCGGAGCGCGACGGAGAGTTGGCGGAGAGCCTCGCCTACAAGCAGAGCATTGATGAGACCTATACGCTGAATATGGAGGAAATAGAGGCGAACATTGAGGTTATATACGATTTCGTGGAGAAACGCCCGGATATCATGCGTGAAGAGCTTCGTGAGCTTTTTGGGATAGAGATAGAGTAGAGGATGAAACACTATGGACTTGCACGATTTTAACTATGAGCTTCCGCAGGAGCTGATCGCCCAGGATCCGCTGGAGGACCGGGCGAGCTCCCGGCTTCTGCTGCTGAACAGGGAGACCGGGGCGCTGGAGCATCATATTTTTCGGGAAATTATCGACTACCTGCATCCGGGCGACTGTCTGGTCATCAACGACACGAAGGTGATCCCGGCGCGGTTGATCGGGAGCCGCGAAGGAACCGGCGCGAAGATCGAGGTGTTGCTTTTGAAAAGGAAGGCGGATGACGTCTGGGAGACCCTCGTGAAGCCCGGAAAGAAGGCCAGACCCGGCACGAGGATCAGCTTTGGCGATGGCCTGCTGACCGGGGAGGTGCTCGAGGTGGTCGACGACGGCAACCGCCTGATTCATTTCGAGTATGAGGGAATTTTCGAGGAGATCCTCGACCGGCTCGGCCAGATGCCGCTGCCGCCGTACATCACGCATCAGTTGAAGGACAAGAACCGCTACCAGACGGTCTACGCAAAACACGACGGTTCCGCCGCTGCGCCGACCGCGGGCTTACATTTCACGCCGGAGCTGCTGGATGCGATCCGCGCGAAGGGCGTAAAGATCGCGCATGTGACGCTGCACGTCGGGCTCGGGACCTTCCGCCCGGTCAAGGTGGAAAAAATCGAGGAGCACCACATGCACTCGGAATTCTATGTGGTGGAAGAAGAGCAGGCGAAGCTGATCAATGAGACGAAAGCCGCCGACGGACGCATCATCGCGGTCGGCACGACGAGCTGCCGGACGCTGGAGTCGGCCACGGGCGCGGACGGCGTCCTGAGGGCCGGGAGTGGCTGGACCGACATTTTCATTTATCCGGGTTATCAGTTTAAGATGATCGACGCGCTGATCACGAATTTCCACCTGCCGGAGTCGACGCTTTTGATGCTGGTCTCGGCCTTTGCGGGCCGGGAGAAGATTATGGCGGCGTATGAGGTGGCGGTGAAAGAACGGTATCGGTTCTTTTCGTTCGGTGATGCCATGTACATTTATTAACTGATACGATTATTATGTTTTGTGAGCATGACAGAAAAGAAATCCCCCAGACCGCTGTCCGGGGGATTTCGATATTCTGTGAAAATGCGGAGTACTATAATAGGATTTGTCCAAAGTCAATGGAAAGATCCGGATAAATGACGGAACTCACCGTGTCGGAAAAACTGTATTCCGCTGAATCTTCTCCGGTAAAATCATAGACTGTGATCCGGTTCTTGTCAGGATCCACCACCCAATATTCCCGCACACCAGCAGAGCGATATTTGAACAGCTTGATCATGCAGTCCATGCGGCGGCTGCCGGGGGAAACGATCTCAATGATCCAGTCCGGCGCACCGCTGCAACCCTTGTCGGTGAGTTTTGCAGGGTCGCAGATGACGGAGATGTCAGGCTCGACGTAAGTATAGTCGTCGGCGTTCAGAAATACTGCGAAGGGCGCTACGTACGGTTTGCAGGCTCCACCCTTTGAATTAATATGATTACTAATCCTGTTAAATAATTCACCAACCATGCCCTGGTGTCTCCGACTTGGCGGTGCCATGTCATAAATCTCGCCGTCGATCAGTTCCGCGCGTTTTCCTTCAGGCAAGGCGTAAATATCATCAATGGTGTAATATTGTTCTTGTAGTAACGGCATTGTTCCCTTCCCTTCCCTTCTTTTTCTGAAATATAGTTACCTGTTTATCAAAATTTTGCAGACCATAATCTTCTGATAACAGTATACACAAAATCGGGAAAAAAGTATAGAAATTACCCGCTTAATTTTGCAGTCCGTTCAGATCGTTATAGAAATCCGGATAGCTGATCCGCACGCAGTCTGCGTCCCGGATATCTGTTTCGCCATCCGCTGCCAGCGCGGCCACGGCGAAAGTCATCGCGATGCGGTGGTCGAGGTGGCTGTCAATGCTTGCTCCGTGCAGCGGGCATCCTCCCTCGATAATCATGCCATCGTCCGTGGCTGTCACCTTTGCGCCCATCGCGTTGAGATTTTCCACCATTACGTCGATGCGGTTGGACTCCTTGACTTTCAGCTCCTGCGCGTCCCGGATGGCGGTTGTCCCGTCGGCGAAGCAGGCCAGCAAGGCCGCGACCGGAAGCTCGTCGATCAGCGTCGGGATCAGGGCTCCGCCGATTGTGACGCCGTGCAGGCTGCTGTGACGCACGAGCAGGTCAGCGGTCGGTTCCCCGTTCTCATCACTTTTATTCAGAAGCGTGATGTCCGCGCCCATTTCACGGCAAACCTTCAGGATACCGTCCCGCGTGGGATTGATACCTACATTTCGGATCAGAATCTCGGATCCCGGCACGGTCAGCCCCGCGGCGATAAAGTAGGCGGCGGAAGAGATATCCCCCGGCACCTTGATATCCTGCGCGATAAGCTGCGGTTCCGGCTGGACGGTAGCGGTCGTTTCCGCACTCGTGAGCTTTGCGCCGAAGTGACGCAGCATAATCTCTGTGTGATTGCGGGAGAGATAGGGCTCCATCACACTCGTCGCGCCGTCCGCGTAGAGCCCGGCTAACAGGATACAGGATTTCACCTGTGCCGACGCTACCTTTGAAATGTAATGAATGCCGTGCAGGGAAGTACCCTGAATACGCAGCGGCGCACAGCCGTTGCCGTGGATGCTCTCAATATTCGCACCCATCAGGGAGAGCGGCTCGATAATCCGTTTCATCGGGCGCGTCTGGATGGACGCGTCGCCATTCAGCTCTGTCGTGAACGGCTGTCCGGCCAGAATGCCTGAGATCAGCCGCGTCGTCGTGCCGCTGTTGCCAACGTCCAGCATGGAGTCCGGCGCGGTAAGGCCGTGCAACCCTTTCCCGTGAATCAGGATTTCCTCCGGATTTTCTTCGATCTCGATGCCCATTTTGCGAAAACAGGAGATGGTTGAGAGACAGTCTGCTCCGCGCAGGAAATTCGTGACGCGGGTCGTACCCTCCGCGAGTGCTCCGAACATGATGGAGCGGTGGGAGATGCTTTTATCGCCGGGGATGGTTACGCTGCCCCGTAGTGGTTTGTTGGCTTTGCCAAGTGTCATATAGACCTCCATTCAGCGCTCATACACCGTATAACGATACTTCCTCAGAATATCGACCGCATTCTTCCGCGCTTCCTCATCGTAAAATTCAATGCGCAGCACTGCCTCGACAAATTCCCGGCTGTGGACGATGCCGATATTTTTCAGGCTGATCTGATTGCTCGCCAGAATTGTCGCGAGCGTGGCGATGCTGCCGGGCTCGTCCGCCATATCGCAGTAAATCTCATAAATACGCTGGATCGGGCCGCTGCCTTTCGCGGGCAGGCTGTTCCGGTACTCGCGCGAGGTCTCGAAAAGCCGGTAGATGGCTCCGGATTCTGCCCGGTCGAGCTGTCCCTTGATATCGCTCAGCGACGCGATGTAGTCTGCGAGAATTGCGGAAATATTCTCCCGGTTCGTCATGCAGATCTGCTCCCACATCTCCGGGGAGGAGGAAGCGATGCGCGTGATGTCCTTGAAACCTCCGGCCGCGATCATCCGCATGATGCCGTCCTGAGTGTCGGAGTCTTTCACGAGATTCACGAGTGATGAAGCGATGATATGCGGCAGATGGCTGACGCCCGCTGTCACGTAATCGTGCGTCCGGTAGTCGAGGACGAGCGGCAGCGCCCGCAGGCTGCGCACAAAGCTGCGGTAGCGTTCCACTGCTTCCGAGTCCACCTGCGAAGTAGGCGTGATGACATAATAGACATTTTCAATCAGGATACGGCGCGAATGGACGTAGCCTGTTTTCTCTGAGCCGGCCATCGGGTGTCCGCCGATAAAATTCTTTTCCATGCCGAGCTCCGTCACCTTCGCGTGGATGTCGGATTTGGTGCTCCCCACGTCCGTGATGATGACAGAAGGCCGGATGATAGGCTTAAGCTGTGCAAGATAGTTCGCGTTGCTCGCGACCGGCGCGCACAGGAATATATAATCGCAGTCGGAATAATCATCGCCGACTCCGTTGAGCACCCTGCTGACGACGCCGTCCGCCATCGCCTGTTCGACAGTTGCCCGTGTGCGGGAGTATGCGACGATCTCTGATTCCGGATAATAACAGCGGATCGCCCGTGCAATGGAACCGCCGATCAGGCCGAGCCCGATAAAACCGATTTTCATAGAGCTTCTCCTTTAACGGTTCCCCGCAATTTTGTTGACCAGCCAGATCACGATGCAGGAACCGACGACAGCTACGATGATGCTGCCGATGAAGCCGCTCCCGTGAATGCCAATGAAGCCGAGCACAATGTTTCCGACGACACCGCCGATGACTCCGAGAATGATATTTCTGAGGAGCCCTCCCTCATTGTTCATAATTTTTCCGGCAATCCAGCCGGCGATTCCGCCGATAATCAGTCCAACGATGATACCCATATCAGATTTCTCCTTTCGTATAGAACATTCGCCGTAAGTATCCCCAGCGAACACTATCCCATAATAACACGTTTGACCGGAAATTGCCATACAGGATAAGCAGAATCCGGAAAACACCCGAGGTTCAGCCGATTATTGACAAACTGCAAACGGTATATTAAACTAGATTGGAAAATCAATCGACTTTTATATCATAAGCGATACCGATACAGGAGGATGGATGAAATGAAACACAATTTCCGCAAGATCGAAGGGAAATGGCAGCAGAAATGGGAGGAGGCCGGTATCTTCAAGGCGGTCGACGGCAGTCCGAAGCCGAAGTTCTACGGACTGGTGGAGTTCCCGTATCCCAGCGGCGCTGGCATGCACGTCGGGCATATCAAGGCGTATTCCAGCATTGAGGTGATCGCCAGAAAGAGGAGGATGCAGGGATACAATGTGCTGAATCCGATCGGCTTCGATGCTTTCGGCCTGCCGACCGAGAACTACGCGATCAAGACCGGCATTCATCCTCGCAAGATCACAGACCAGAATATCGCGAAGTTCACGAATCAGCTCAAGCGCGTGGGCTTTTCCTTCGACTGGGACCGCGTGATCGATACGACGGATGAGGATTATTATAAATGGAGCCAGTGGATTTTCCTCAAAATGTTTGAGAAGGGGCTTGCCTTCCGCGATACGGCGCTCGTCAACTACTGCCCGAACTGCAAGGTTGTCCTTTCCAATGAGGACTGCCAGGGCGGCCACTGCGACATGTGCCACGGCGAGGTTGTGCAGCGCTCAAAGGATGTCTGGTATCTGCGCATTACGGCCTACGCGGATCGCCTGTTGGAAGGCCTCCAGCATGTGGACTATCCCGAGAATGTGAAGCAGCAGCAGATCAACTGGATCGGCAAATCAAAGGGCGCTTTCGTCGATTTCACGATTGACGGTCTCGATGAAAAGCTCGAGATTTATACGACCAGACCGGATACGCTCTTTGGTGTGACTTTCATGGTCATCGCGCCGGAGCATCCGCTGATCGACAAGTACGCGGACCGCGTACAGAATATGGACGCGGTGAAGGCCTACCGCGCGGAGTGCGCGAAGAAGAGTGAGTTCGAGCGCACGCAGCTCGTGAAGGACAAGACCGGCGTGAAGATCGAGGGGCTGGTCGCGGTCAACCCGGTCAATGGCAAGAAGATCCCGATCTTCATCGCGGACTATGTCATGATGGGCTACGGAACCGGCGCGATCATGGCGGTGCCGGCGCATGACCAGAGAGACTACGATTTTGCAAAAGCCTTCGGTATCGATATCATCGAGGTCATCAAGGGCGGCGATATGTCGAAGGAAGCCTACACCGGCGACGGAGAGATGGTGAATTCCGAATATCTGAATGGTTATACTAATAAGAAGGAATCCATCGAGCGCATGCTCGAGGAGCTGGAGAAGCAGGGCATCGGCCGTGCGGGCGTCCAGTACAAGATGAAGGACTGGGCTTTCAACCGCCAGAGATACTGGGGCGAGCCGATTCCGATCGTGCACTGCGATTACTGCGGCCCGGTGGCAGTGCCCTACGAGGAATTGCCGCTGCGCTTGCCGCCCGTGGAACATTTCCAGCCGGGTGAGGACGGAGAGTCTCCGCTCGCGAAGGTGGAGTCCTTCGTGAAGTGTAAGTGCCCGAAGTGCGGCCGTGATGCGCGGCGCGAGACCGACACGATGCCGCAGTGGGCGGGTTCCTCGTGGTATTTCCTGCGCTATACCGATCCGCACAATAAGGAGGCGCTGGCCGACCCGGAGAAACTGAAATACTGGATGCCAGTTGACTGGTACAACGGCGGTATGGAGCATGTGACGCGCCACGTCCTCTACTCCCGCTTCTGGCATCAGTTCCTCTATGATATCGGTGTAGTCCCCTGCCCGGAGCCCTATGCGAAGCGCTCGATTCAGGGCCTGATCCTCGGGCCGGACGGCGACAAGATGAGTAAATCCAAGGGAAATGTCGTCGACCCGCTCGACATCGTGGAGGCCTATGGCGCGGATACTCTGCGCACTTATGTACTGTTCATGGGCGACTATAGCGCGGCGACCCCCTGGAATGACAATTCCGTGAAGGGCTGCAAGCGCTTCCTCGAGAGAGTGACGGCGTTCACCGATATGATTTCCGAGGATAAAGAGACGGAGAAGCTCGAGACCTCCCTCCACCGGACGATCAAAAAGGTGAGCTCCGACATTGAGGAGATGAAGTTCAATACGGCGATCGCGGCGCTGATGACGCTGACGAACGATATCTATGCGCTGGGTAAGGTGAGCAAAGAACAGGTACAGACCTTCGTAAAACTGCTCAATCCATTTGCACCGCATCTCTCGGAGGAGATCTGGGAGGCGACAGGAGGAGAGGGTTTCCTCGCGCTCGCCGAATGGCCGTCCTACGATGAGGCGAAGACGGTGGAGGCGCAGACCGAGATCGGCGTGCAGGTCAACGGCAAGCTCCGCGCGACCGTCGTGATTCCGACCGGCGCGGAAAAGGAGGAGGTCTTCGCGATCGCGAAGGCGAACACGAGGATTGCTTCGCTGACGGAGGGGAAAACCTTTGTCAAGGAAATCTATGTACCGAACCGTGTGGTAAATTTTGTGGTGAAGTGAGAACTGTCCGCTGCTTTTGACAGAAATTTGACATTTTGATGGCATTTCCTCCACAAAGTAGTTTGACAGGATATTTTTATGGATTTATAATAGCAAATGTATGATTTTTATGGAGGATAATTAGGATGGAAGAACGGCGGATTTCCAAAGCTGTCATAAAGAGACTTCCGCGGTATTATCGTTATCTGGGAGAGATGCTGAACAATGGCGTAGAGCACATTTCCTCAGGAGAGCTCAGCAGCAAAATGCAGGTGACAGCGTCTCAGATCAGGCAGGACCTGAACAATTTCGGTGGCTTCGGGCAGCAGGGTTATGGCTACAATGTAAAGTATTTGCACGAGGAGATCGGAAAGATTCTCGGCGTGGACAGGATACATCCGATGATCATCATCGGCGGCGGTAATTTCGGCCATGCGCTGGCAAATTATGACTTCGCAAAAAGCGGTTTTGAGACGAAGGCAGTGTTCGATGTGAAGCCGGAGCTTGTAGGTACGAAGATCAGCGGCATTCCGGTGATGCTGATGGACGATCTGGAAGAATATATTGAGCGGGAAAATGTCGAGATTGCGGTTCTGACTCTGCCGAAGAGCAGGGTGCAGGAGGTAGCCACACGTCTAGTGAATTGCGGTGTGAAGGCTTTGTGGAATTTTGCACATTTAGATCTCGATGTGCCTGATGATGTGGTGGTGGAAAATGTCCATCTGGTCGACAGCCTGATGCAGCTTTCCTATCGGATTGTCAATGACGGTTTGGATGAGAGATAATAGCCGGAAGAATAGTTGTTTATAAAAGGGGATGACGCAGAGCATTGCGGCGTCCCTTTCCCGTGTAGAAGAAAGGCGGGCTGTTATATGGGACAAAAATATGGGAGAATCGACCGATCAATTTTGGGACGGCTTCCTGCCAGAACCGCACACTCTCATAAGGGTACTTACGGGAAACTGCTGTGCGTGGCGGGCAGCGTCGGCATGGTGGGGGCGGCATATCTGTGCGCCCATGCCGCTTATCGAGCCGGGGCGGGGCTTGTGCGGGTTGTGACGCCGGAGGAAAACCGGGTCATCTTGCAGGAACTTCTCCCTGAGGCGATTCTGACGACTTTTGACCGTGAACATCCGAACTGGGGAAAGATTCAAAAGGCCTTTTCCTGGGCGGATGCGGCCGCGGTCGGTCCGGGGCTGGGCGAAGAGACGTGGGCGCGAGCCGTGACGGAGCGGGCGCTGCTCGGTTTTGAAGGCCCGCTGGTGCTCGACGCGGACGGGCTTAACGCGCTCTCCGCCATGGGGGCGGAGACATTGCTTTCACAGCGGCGTGCGTCGCTCATTGTGACGCCGCATGTCGGGGAGTTCTCACGTTTGAGCGGCGTTTCTGTAAAAGAAATCGCTGCGTCTGTGCCGGATCATGCGGTGCGTTTTGCCGTAGAGAATCGCTGCGTCTGTGTGCTCAAGGACGCACCGACGGCTGTTGGAACACCGGAGGGAACGGCCTATGTCAACACGAGCGGCAACAACGGCATGGCGACTGCGGGCAGCGGAGACGTGCTGACCGGCATCATAGCGGGTCTGCTTGCACAGTGGACGAAGCCGGAGGACGCGGCGCTGCTCGGCGTGTGGCTGCACGGCAGGGCGGGCGATCTTGCCGCCGAAAAAGAAGGATATTATGGGCTGATGGCCCGGCATTTGATCGAATATCTGCCGGAGGCCATGGCCGGAAAGGCGGATCAGGATGCATAATTATCTGAGAGTCTGCGCGGAGATCAATCTCGACGCGGCTGCATATAATTTTAAGAGTATGAAAAAGAACCTGAAGCCGGACACGCAGATTATCGCGGTGATCAAAACCGACGGTTATGGGCACGGAGCTACGCCGATTGCGCGTATGATGGAAAGCTGTGATTACATCTGGGGGTTCGCGGTGGCGACGATTGAGGAGGCGCTGACACTGCGCCGGGCAGGGATCACGAAGCCATTGCTAATCCTTGGTTTCGTGTTTCCGGATGCCTATGAGGATGTGGTGAAATATAACATCCGTCCGGCGGTTTTCAAGCTGTCGATGGCGCGGCAGCTCTCTGAGGAGGCAGTGCGTCAGGGGAAGACGGTGTACGTCCATATCAAAGTCGATACCGGCATGTCGCGAATCGGATTTGTGGATACAGAAGGCAGCGCCGATATTGTGAAGAAGATCAGTGAACTGCCGAATCTGGAGATTGAAGGCCTGTTCACACATTTTGCGCGGGCGGATGAACGGGATAAAACTTCGGCGAGAGGGCAGCTCGCGTGCTATCTGGCTTTCTCGGAACTTCTGGAGAAGCGCGGCGTCAGTATCCGGTATCATCACTGTTCGAACAGCGCCGGTATCTTTGATCTGCCGGAGGCCAATCTCGACCTGGTGCGCGCGGGCATCTCGATCTACGGCCTGTATCCTTCCGATGAGGTCGATAAATTCGCAGTGCCGATCGTGCCGGTTATGTCGCTGAAGAGCCATATTGTCTACATTAAAGAGCTTTCGCCGGGCGCGGCGGTCAGTTACGGCGGAACCTTTGTCGCGGAACATCCCATGCGCGTCGCCACGATCCCGGTCGGCTACGGGGACGGTTACCCACGACTTTTGTCCGGAAAAGGGCATGTATTGATCCGCGGAAAGAGGGCTCCCATTCTGGGGCGGGTTTGTATGGATCAGTTTATGGTGGACGTGACGAAAATCCCGGAAGCATCGGAGGGCGACATGGTCACGCTGATCGGCTCGGAGGGCGGGCAGGAGATCACGATGGAGCAGCTCGGCGAGCTGTGCGGCCATTTTAATTACGAGCTGGCCTGCGATATCGGAAAGCGTGTTCCGCGGCGCTTTTGGAAGGACGGGCAGATCGTCGCGACGCAGGATTATTTTTCCGGCACAGGCATAAATGAGGAATAAGATGGAAATACTTCGATTAAAACAACAAGATCGGAGTGGTCAGATTTGTATATCAGACGCGGAGATATTTATTATGCGGATTTGAGGCCGGTCATCGGCTCGGAGCAGGGAGGCGTGCGGCCTGTCCTGATCGTACAGAACGACGTGGGAAACCGCCACAGCCCAACGGTGATCTGCGCCGCCATCACCTCAAGGATGAACAAGGCGAAGCTGCCGACCCATGTGGAGTTGCGGGCCTCGTCCTCACAGATGGTGAAAGATTCCGTTATTCTGCTGGAACAGCTCCGCACCATTGACAAGAAAAGACTCAGAGACAAGGTCTGTCATCTGGACAGCGCGGCTCTGTGGGAGATCGACAGGGCGCTGAAAATCAGCCTGGAACTGGATACATAGACTTGCAAAGGCTGGTTTTCCATGGTACACTAATAAATCAGAGACAAGAGAAGAGGAGGAATGTATTTATGTCAGGACATTCCAAGTTCGCCAACATCAAGCATAAGAAGGAAAAGAATGATGCGGCGAAGGGAAAAGTATTTACGATTATCGGGCGTGAGCTCGCGGTGGCGGTCAAAGAGGGCGGCCCGGATCCTAATAACAACAGTCGTCTGCGCGATGTGATCGCGAAGGCAAAGGCCAACAATATGCCGAATGACACGATCGAGCGCGGTATCAAGCGGGCGGCGGGCGACGCGGGCAATGTGAATTACGAGCACATTACATATGAGGGTTACGGCCCGAGCGGCATCGCGATCATCGTCGAGGCGCTGACAGACAATAAGAACCGTACGGCATCCAATGTGCGGAACGCTTTCTCGAAGGGAAAGGGCAGCCTTGGGACGAATGGCTGTGTTTCCTATATGTTCGACCAAAAGGGACAGATCATTGTCGACCGCGAGGAGTGTTCGCTCGAGGCGGATGACCTGATGATGATGGCTCTGGACGCGGGCGCGGAGGATTTCTCCGAGGAGGAGGACAGCTTTGAAATTTTGACCGCTCCTGACGATTTTTCCGCAGTGCGCGAGGCGCTCGAGAAGGAGGGCGTTCCGATGGCGAGCGCGGAGGTCACGATGATTCCGCAGAATTATGTGGAGCTGAGCGATGAGAACGACGTCAAATCCCTGAACCGCATCCTCGATCTTTTGGACGACGATGACGATGTTCAGGCTGTCTATCACAACTGGGATGAGTAAGAGCGATGTTCAGAGAAGGTACATGTCCGAAATGTAAAGAGAAAATTCAGGTACCCGACGACCACGAGAAGGTTCGCTGCATGTTCTGCGGCGAGGAGATCGAGGTTGCCGAGGCGCTTGGAGAGAAAAAGGAGATTCAGCAACAGGATGTCCAGAATCTGCCGATGTATGAATCGATCATTCAGACGCGGATGGCGGAGCTATTCGCGGCCTGTGATAATCCGATGAAGCAGTTTAAAAAGAACAGCTTTGACGATGATTTTACGAGCTTCTGCAACGCGAACCGCGATATTTTTGAGGCGATGGAGATGGTCTATGTCGGCGGCGGGCAGTCAGAGGAAGCGGCCCTGAAGCTGACAGACCATGTGTTGGAAGCTGCTCGCGGTGAAATCGCGAAGGAGACGAAGAAGTCGGCCAGAAGCCAGAAGCAGATGGATTTCAACTTTCTGGTCAGTATCCAGTTCATTCCCGCCGTCCGCAAGTATCCGGCGAGCTTTACGGAACCGTTTTCGGAGAAGATGGTTGAGCGCTGGAATGAGACCTTTGGCGCGAATATCGGGCTCGCCTCCTACGATATAATTGCCGGTGGTTTTCGCAAAAAGCTGTGTTATATCACGACCGCCGTTTGCGTGGGACTCGGAAAAGGACCGGATTGCCCGGAGCTGCAGATCCTGAAAGATTACCGGGATCAGTATCTCGAGACGACACCGGAAGGGCATGCGCTCGTCGAAGAATATTACGATATCGCACCGACGATTGTGAAGCGTATGGAGAAGAGCCCGGACAGCGTTATGCTCTATAAGGAACTCTATCAGGATTATCTGACGCCCTGCATTCAGGAGATTGCGGCGGGGCAGTATGAGGAATGTCGCGCGCATTATCAGGAGATGGTGCTGGATTTGAAGGAGAAATACATGCAAGGAGGAAGTTATGAGTAAACCGTTCAGACCGGATACGATCTGCGTACAGGCTGGTTGGAAGCCAAAGAAGGGTGAGCCGCGAGTGCTGCCGATCTATCAGAGCACCACATTCAAATATGACACGACCGACGAGATGGGCGCGCTCTTTGCGCTCGAGGAGGAAGGCTATTTCTACACGCGCCTGCAGAATCCGACGAACGACGCGGTGGCGGAAAAGATTGCCGAGCTGGAGGGCGGCGTCGCGGCGATGCTGACGTCCTCGGGACAGGCGGCGAACTTCTACACGATTGCGAACCTCTGTCAGGCGGGCGACCACATCGTCTGCTCCGCAAAGGTCTACGGCGGCACCTTCAATCTCTACGCAGCCACGATCAAAAAGCTGGGCATCGAGTGCACGTTTGTCGATCCGGACGCGACGGCTGAGGAGATTGATCGCGCTTTCTGCGACAATACGAAGGCGGTCGTCGGGGAGACGATTGCGAACCCGGCGCTGACCGTGCTGGACATCACGAAGTTTGCAGATCTGGCGCATGCGCACGGCGTACCGCTGATCGTGGACAATACTTTTGCGACGCCGATCAACTGCCGTCCCTTTGAGTTCGGCGCCGATATTGTGACGCATTCGACGACGAAATATATGGACGGCCACGCGATGGTTGTGGGCGGCTGCATCGTCGACAGCGGCAACTTTGACTGGGAAGCCCATGCGGAGAAGTTCCCGGGGCTGACGACGCCGGATGAGACCTACCACGGTGTTGTCTATACGAAGCAGTTCGGAAAGAAGGCTTTCATCACGAAGGCGACCGCGCAGCTGATGCGCGACCTTGGGAGCATCCCTTCGCCGATGAATTCCTTCCTGCTGAACGTGGGACTGGAGACGCTGCCGTTGCGCATGGAGAAGCACTGCAGCAACGCGCGGAAGGTCGGAGCCTTCCTGAAGAATCATCCGAAGGTAGATTTCGTGAACTGCGCGATGCTGGAGGGCGATCCCTACTACGAAGTGGCGCAGAAGTATATGCCGAAGGGCACCTGCGGCGTGCTCTCCTTCAGTCTGAAGGGGACGAAGGAGGATGCGGTGCGCTTTATGGACAGCCTGAAGCTTTGCGCGATCGTCACGCATGTGGCCGACGCGCGCACCTGCGTGCTGCATCCGGTGAGCCACACGCACAGGCAGATGAACGACGAGCAGCTTCGCGAGGCGGGTGTGACGCCGGGTCTTATTCGGTTGTCGGTCGGCATCGAGAGCCCGGACGATATCATCGAGGATCTTGAGCAGGCACTTGCCCAGGTGTGATGCATAAAGGACCTGTCTTTCCGGCATACTTCTTCTTATGGAAGTAAGTATGTCGGAAAGGCGGTTTTTTTATGTCTGAAAATGAAGATAAAATGGAGAAATACGGGCAGCCGGAGGGCCTTATGGGAAATCTGAAAACCCATATTCGGATCCTGACAATTATCGGCGAGGTCGAGGGACACGAGTGTCTGGCCGCGAACAGCAAGACAACCAAGTATGAGCACGTGATTCCAATGCTCGCCGCCGTGGAGGAGGACCCGGAAGTACACGGTCTGCTTGTGCTGATCAATACGGTCGGCGGGGACGTCGAGAGCGGACTCGCGATCGCGGAGATGATCGCCTCGATCAGCAAGCCGACGGTCTCGCTTGTGCTCGGCGGCAGTCACTCGATCGGCGTGCCGCTCGCGGTTTCCACAGATTATTCCTTTATCGTGCCAACCGGTACGATGATGATTCATCCGGTGCGGATGACCGGACTGATCATTGGCGTCGCGCAGACCTTCGACTATTTCCAGAAGATTCAGGACCGGATCAGTGGCTTTGTAGTGGAGCACAGCCACATCGCGCCCGCGCGCCTGACGGAACTCATGCTGGAGACCGGAGAGCTGACGAAGGATGTCGGCAGCGTTCTGGTTGGGACGCAGGCGGTGGAGGAGGGTATCATCGACGCTGTCGGCGGCACGGGCGACGCTTTTCGCAAACTGCACGAGCTGATGGGAGAGTGAGGACACGTGGGCCACACGTCCGCAATTCTCAGCGAGTGATTCTCTGCGGGTTTGAAACTGAATCATTGACATCGTCCATTCACTGGTATATACTTTGATAGTCAAAGTTTTTACAATAAAAGTCCCGGACTTTTATACAAGTCAACGAGAAATAATCAGAGGAGTATATTGATATGTGGAAGGACAGTATAGATGAGCTTGACCGGCGGCGCAACCGTACGCTGCAGGCGGGCGGGAGCGAGCGGATCGAGAAGCAGCACAAGAGTGGAAAACTGACGGCGAGAGAGCGCATCGACCTACTCTTTGACCCGGGTACTTTCGTGGAGGTAGATAATTTTATTGAATCCAGAATTGACGACTTCGGTCTGGACAAGAAGCGCGTACCGGGTGACGGCGTTGTGACCGGCTACGGAGAGATTGAGGGACGCACGGTCTTTGTCTCCTCTGAGGATTTCACTGTCATCGGCGGTTCGCTAGGCGAGTATCATTCGATGAAGATCACGCGCATTCAGGATATGGCCTATGAGATGAAGGCGCCGCTCATCATGATCAACGACAGTGGCGGAGCCAGGATCGAGGAGGGCATTGACTCCTTGAGTGGCTATGCGGGCATTTTCCTGCGCAATACGAAGGCTTCGGGCGTGATCCCGCAGATCGCGGTGATCGTGGGACCCTGCTCCGGCGGCGCGTGTTATTCGCCGGCTATCTGCGATTATATTTTTATGGTCGAGAATATCGGCAAGATGTTCATTACCGGTCCGCAGGTCGTGAAGACTGTGGTCAACGAGGAGTGCACGGTCGAGGAGCTCGGCGGTGCGAAGGTGCATGCTTCCCAGAGCGGCGTAACGCATTTCACCTATGCGGATGAAAAGAGTTGCTTTGACGGTGTGCGGCAGCTCCTGTCTTATCTGCCGTCCAGCTATCTCACGAAGCCTCCGGTAGCACAGATGCAGGAGAAGGAGAGTTCCACTGGTAAAAAATCCTTGCTATTCTCGCTGAACAGCTTGATCCGCGGCACTTCAAAACAGGTCGAGGCTACAGATCGTTGCGCGGACATGACGGAAGTCGTCCCGGACAATTCGAGAAAGGCTTATGATGTGCTGGATGTCATCAGCCGCGTCTGCGATAAGGATTCTTTTATGGAAGTCCAGAAGGATTTCGCAAAAAATATCGTGGTCGGTTTTGGACGGATGGGCGGCGAGAGCGTTGGTATCGTGGCGAACCAGCCGAACGTGCTAGCTGGTAGTTTGGACTACGATTCCTCCGACAAGGCGGCGCGTTTTGTGCGCACCTGCGATTGCTTCAATATTCCGCTTGTCGTCCTCGTGGATGTCCCGGCTTTCATGCCCGGCACTGCGCAGGAGCACAAGGGCATCATCCGTCACGGCGCAAAGATGCTCTACGCTTTCTCCGAGGCGACTGTGCCGAAGATATCCGTGATCATGCGGAAGGCCTACGGCGGCGCTTACATCGCGATGAACAGCAAGAACATGGGAGCGGACATTGTCTACGCCTGGCCGGAGGCGGAGATTGCGGTGATGGGCGCGGACGGCGCGGTGAATATCGCCTTCAAGCAGGCGATCAACGCGGCGGCGGACAAAGAAGAAGCGCGCGAGCACTATGTCGAGGAATATAAAGAGAAGTTCATGAATCCCTACGTGGCGGCATCCCGCGGCTTTGTGACCGAGGTCATCAAGCCCTCCGAGACGAGGCAGCGGATTTTGAGCGCGCTGAAGGTGCTGAAAAATAAAAGTGTGGAGCAGCCGCCGAAAAAGCACGGAAATATTCCGTTATAATTAAAAAATCTTCTTCCCATATCCGGGAAACTGGCGTATAATAAGGTAAAGTTGCTTGATAGCTGATGATCCCAATGGCGGGCACCGTTAGCTATCCTTGTTTTAGAGCCCAGGAGGATGAGAAAACATGGATTTCTGGAAAATGAATGGCGCGGGCAATGACTTTATCGTGCTGAACAATATGGACGGACAGATTCCGGAGGAGGCGTTCCCTGAGATGGCGCGCGTACTCTGTGAGCGGCATCTCTCGATCGGAGCCGACGGCCTGATGGCGGTGGGAAAGCCCCGCGAGGGAGGAGACTATCGGATGATCTTTCTGAACGCGGACAGCAGTTACGGCGAGATGTGCGGAAACGGAGCCCGCTGCATCTGCCGCTTCGGCTATGAGAACGGTCTGGCGGGCGAGACGCAGCGCGTAGAGACGGTGGCCGGGCTCGTGACGGGTCAGCGGATGAATGAGAGATTATATAAAGTGCGGCTCAATGACCCTTCTGTGATCAAACTGGATTACCCGGTGGAGGAGAGTGGGAAGACTTACGTCTGCTCCTATATTGAGCTCGGAAATCCAGGTCTGCCCCACGCAATTGTGCCCTTTACAGGTTTGGCGGATACGGATATGGATGAGCTCAGGAAGCTGGGGCGTGCGCTCCGCTGGAACAGCGCATTCCCGAAGGGGGCGAACGTGAATTTCTGCGAGATCACGGGTGAGAATGAGGTCTGTGTGCGGACTTTTGAGCGCGGTGTGGAAGATTTCACCTATGCCTGCGGCACCGGCAGCGGCTCGACGGCAGTGAGCCTCTTCCTGCAGGGAAAGGTGAGCAGCCACGGCGTGAAAATCAACATGCCGGGCGGGCAGCTCATTATCGATATCGAGCATGAGGGCGACAGAATTCAGGATCTCTACCTGACCGGCCCCACGAACATTGTCTGTAAGGGCGAGATCACAGATGAGGATCTCAACCTTTAGAGATAACTATCATTTTTAATATTTTTGGAGGGAGCAGTTATGCAAAAAAAAAATGTTGCAAAGAATTATGTGTTCCTGGGCATCATGCTCGGCAGTATGATTCTCGGCTGTATCGTGGGCTGGATCTTCCCGGCTACCGATACGAGCGCGGGCGCTACGGTGCTGGAGCCGCTGGGCACGGTTTTCATCAACATGATGTTCTGTATCGTGGTGCCGCTGGTCTTCGCGTCGATCGCGGGCTCTGTAGCGAATATGAAGAGCCTGAAGCGAGCCGGCAAGATCATGGGCGTCACGATCGGCACCTTCGTAGTCACCGGGGCGATCGCGGCTGTGATCATGTACATATTGATGCAGATCTTCCCGCCGGTGCTGACGCCGTGGACAGAGATCGCGGCGGAGGAGATGGGAGAGTACGCGACGATTCCGGAGCTGATCGTGAACTTCTTTACAGCGGAGGATTTCAGCGGACTTCTGACGCGTAAGGCCATGCTGCCGCTGATCGTGTTCTCTTTGCTCTTCGGCGTGGCCGTGAACCTGAACGGCGGCGCGGAAACCCCGGTCGGAAAGCTGCTGGCAGACCTCACGAACGTGATGCTGAAGTTTGTCAAGATTATCACCTACTACGCGCCGGTCGCGTTCTTCGGCTTCTTCGCGAACCTGGTCGCGACCTACGGCTCGCAGATCACAGAGTCCTACGGGCGCGCGATGCTGGTGTATTATCCGCTCTGCTTTATTTATATCTTCACGGCGTGGCCGCTGTTTGCCCGCTTTGGCGGCGGCAAGGGCGCAGTGAAGACGATGTTCAAACACATCACGAGGCCGGCGATTGTCTCGCTCGGCACCTGCTCCTCGGTCGCGACGATCCCGACGAACATGCAGGTGGCGGAGGAGACCGGTATCTCGAAGGATGTCAGCGAGATGGTGCTGCCGCTCGGCGCGACGATGCACATGGACGGCTCCTGTTTCTCCTGCGTGTTGAAGATTGCCTTCCTCTACGGCGTGTTCGGCATGGATTTTGGCGGCGTTGGCATGCTGGTGATGGTCGTGCTCGTGGCGGTGCTCTCCTCGGTGGGCATGTCCGGTGTGCCGGGCGGCGGCTACATCGGCGAGTATATCATCTGCTCCATTTTCTTCCCGAACCAGATGGAGTTGGCTTTCCCGATTCTGGTCACGATCGGCAATCTGGTCGATCCGCCTGCTACGATGATCAATTCAGCCGGAGACTATGTCATTTCCTACATTGTATCGCGTTTTGTGGATGGCAAAGACTGGCTGACGAAACAGTTGAAAGGAGAAGCATAATCTGTGAAAAGTATTGACGATCTGCCAAGGCTGCATCTTGGCGTCTACCCGACTCCGCTCTATAAGCTGGAGGCGATCAGTGAGAAGTACGGCAAGAACATCTGGATCAAGCGTGACGATCTCTGCGGCGTGGCGCTCGGCGGCAACAAGGTTCGCAAGCTGGAATTCCTGCTCGCGGACGCAAAGCAACAGGGCTGCGACACGGTCTTCACGACCGGCGGCGCGCAGTCGAACCACGCCATGCTGACCGGCGCCTGCGCTGCGCGGCTGGGGATGAAGTGCTATCTGCTGCTGAAAAAGCGCGGGGTCACGGAGCATCTGGGCAATCAGGTGCTGAACAGTATCTACGGCGCGGAAGTCCGCTTTATCGATACGGACAGCTACGATGACATCTATGCGGAGATGCATCGCATGGGCGTGGAGCTCGCGAAGGAAGGACACAAGTCCTACTACATCCCCTGCGGCGGCTCGAACGCGCTGGGAGCGATCGGCTATGCGGCGGGCGTGCGTGAGCTGGCGCAGCAGGCGGAAGAAATTGGTCTTAAGATTGACCATATCACTTCTGCAACAGGTTCAGGCGGTACGACGGCAGGTCTTCTGCTCGGCGCGAAGATGTTCCTGCCGGGCGTGAAGGCTTTGGGGCTCGGAGTGGACGACGATCCCTTTGACGAGATTGTGTCAGAACTTGCGCAGGAGGCCGCGGGGATGCTGGATTTCCCGCTTGCGCGGACGCCGGATGATTTCCGCATGGTCTACAATCTGGGTGCGGGCTACGCGATCCCGAATGCGGAGGATACGCCGTACATCGAGGAGATGGCCAGAATGGAAGGCATCCTGCTCGACCCGGTTTACACCGGCAAGGCCTGGAGCGGTCTTCTGAAGCTCGTAAAGGACGGCTATTTCGATGGTGAGAAGAACATCGTGTTCTTCCACACGGGCGGCGCAGCGGCGCTGTTTGCGATGGATCTGGGCTGACAGGTAAATGCAATTGAAGGGCAGCGATGTACAGTGATATCATCGCTGCTCTTTTTATGGAGCGAATATGACGATTCAAAACAGCAGGCCATAGACCGCTTTCTTCGAAGGCTATATGCCTGTGGCCTGAATGAGGGGGACTGTACAAAGCCCCTGTCTTTGTGTTATAAAAAATAGGAGAACTGTTACAGGGAGTGGAAAACGACATGCAGGAAATCGGGACAGCAGAACTACTGCAGTCAGATCAGGACGAAGCGCGCAGACAGATTGAACGCAGCATCATCAAGAAATTCCGCAAGACGATCTGGCGGCCCTTCACCAGAGGCATCAACGACTATGAATTGATTCACGATGGCGACCGAATTGCGGTCTGCATTTCCGGAGGGAAGGATTCCATGCTGATGGCGAAGCTTCTGCAGGAGCTGCACCGGCATGGAAAGGCAAATTTTGAACTTCAATTCCTCACGATGAATCCGGGCTACAATGAGGAAAACTGGGAGCTTATCAAGGCCAACGCGCGGCTGCTCGGCATCCCGCTGACCGTGTTTGAGACAGATATCTTCGACGCGGTCGCGACGATTGACAGAAATCCCTGTTATCTCTGTGCGCGCATGCGCCGGGGCTATCTCTATTCCCATGCGAAGGAACTCGGCTGCAACAAGATTGCACTCGGCCACCATTTTGACGATGTGATCGAGACGATTCTGATGGGCATGTTCTATGGCGGCAAGGTCGAGACAATGATGCCGAAGCTACACAGCCAGAATTTCGAGGGTATGGAGCTGATCCGCCCGATGTATCTGGTGCATGAGGATGCCGTCAAGGCCTGGCGGGATTATAATGGGCTCCGCTTCATCCAGTGCGCCTGCCGCTTTACAGAGGCCTGCGCAAACGGCGACGGCACGCAGAACTCCAAGCGCGAGGAGATGAAGGAGCTGATCGCTGATCTGCGGCAGAAGAGCGATGTGATCGAGCAGAACATCTTCCGCAGCGTGCACAATGTGAACTTGAAGACAATTATCGGTTATCACAGGGGGGACGAAGCGTATAATTTTCTGGATGATTACTACGATGAAACATAAGGGCAACTGGTTATGAGCGGTCAGTGGAAGTTGAGAGTTAAAATGGTTCTGGTAAAATCATTATGTTTCGTATATAATCAGGGAAGACAGCGATTGCGGATGTAATCGACTTTTGATAGATGGCCGTGCCGTGGATGCGGCAGGCCGGAGGAGAGAGAAATATGGAAAAAGTACGTACTAGGTTTGCGCCGAGTCCGACCGGGCGCATGCATGTAGGAAACTTGCGGACGGCGCTCTACGCCTATCTGATCGCGAAGCACGAGGGAGGAGATTTCCTCCTGCGCATCGAGGACACCGATCAGGAGCGGCTCGTGGAGGGCGCGGTCGATATCATTTATCGGACGCTCGCGGTGACCGGACTTGTCCACGATGAGGGGCCGGATAAGGACGGCGGTGTCGGCCCCTATGTACAGAGTGAGCGGCGGAACGCCGGTATTTATATGGAATATGCCAGACAGCTTGTGGAGAAAGGCGAGGCCTATTACTGCTTCTGTGACAAGGAGCGTCTGGAGAGTTTAAAGCAGGTAGTCGCCGGCAAGGAGATCTCGGCCTATGACAAGCACTGTCTGCATCTGTCAAAGGAGGAAATCGAGGCGAATCTTAAGGCGGGAAAGCCCTATGTCATCCGCCAGAATAATCCGCAGACCGGGACGACTACCTTCCACGACGAGATCTACGGCGACATCACGGTCGACAACGCGGAGCTCGACGACATGATCCTGATCAAGTCGGACGGCTATCCGACCTACAATTTTGCAAATGTCGTGGACGATCATCTGATGGGGATTACCCACGTGGTGCGCGGAAATGAATATCTCTCGTCCTCGCCGAAGTACAACCGGCTCTATGAGGCTTTCGGCTGGGAGGTGCCGGTCTATGTGCACTGTCCGCTGATCACCGATGAGGAGCACAGGAAGCTGAGCAAGCGCTGCGGCCACTGCTCCTATGAGGATCTGATTGAGCAGGGATTTCTGAGCGAGGCGGTCGTGAACTTTGTGGCATTGCTTGGCTGGGCGCCGGAGGACAATCAGGAGATCATGTCCCTTGCGGAGCTCGTGGAAAAGTTCGACTATCGGCATATGAGCAAATCCCCCGCGGTCTTCGACTATGGAAAGCTGAAGTGGATGAACGGCGAGTACATCAAGGCGACGGACTTCGAACCCTTCTATGAGCGGGCGCTGCCGTATATCCGGGAGACGATCACGAAGGACTATGATTTCCGCAAGATCGCGCAGATGGTGAAGACGCGCATCGAGATATTCCCGGATATCCCGGCGCTGATCGACTTCTTCGAGGCGGTACCGGACTATGATGTGTCGATGTATCGCCACAAGAAGATGAAGACGACGGAAGAGAGCTCGCTCACCGTACTGAAGGAGACGCTGCCGCTGCTCGAAGCGCAGGAGGATTACAGCAATGATGCGCTCTACGCGACGCTGAGCGCTTATGTGGCAGAGAAGGGCTATAAGAACGGACAGGTTATGTGGCCGGTTCGCATCGCGCTGTCCGGAAAGCAGATGACGCCGTGCGGAGCGACAGAGATTCTGGAGGTACTTGGAAAAGAGGAGAGCGTCGCCCGTATCCGGCATGCGATCGAAAAACTCGAGGCATAAAAGCTTGGGCCTGTGCTGCCTGTACAGGCTCTCAGGAGGTATAAAATGGCAAAAGCGATCATGATACAGGGCACGATGTCAAATTCGGGCAAAAGTTTTCTCACGGCAGGTCTCTGCCGCGTGTTCAAGCAAGACGGCTACCGGGTTGCGCCATTTAAATCTCAGAATATGGCGCTCAATTCCTACATTACAAAGGATGGTCTGGAGATTGGGCGGGCACAGGCGATGCAGGCGGAGGCCTGTGATATTGACCCGACCGTGGATATGAACCCGATTCTGCTCAAGCCTACCAGCAATGTCGGCAGCCAGATCATTGTGAACGGCGAAGTCCGCGGCAATATGAAGGCTATGGACTATTATCAGCGCAAAAAGGAGCTTATTCCGGATGTGATGGCTGCTTTTGAGCGGCTGAGCGCGGAATATGATATTATTGTGATCGAGGGCGCGGGCAGTCCGGCGGAGATCAACCTTCATGAAAATGATATTGTCAATATGGGCATGGCGCGTATGGCAAAGGCTCCGGTGCTTCTGGTGGGGGATATCGATCGCGGCGGCGTTTTCGCGGCGCTCTACGGCACGGTGAAGTTGCTGCCGGAGGAGGAGCAGGCCATGATCAAGGGTCTGGTCGTCAATAAGTTTCGCGGCGATGTCAAGATTCTTGAGCCGGGGCTGGATATGATCGAGGAGCGCACTTCGATTCCGGTGGTTGGCGTTGTGCCGATGGAGCCGCTCGACATTGACGATGAGGACAGCCTGTCCGATCGCCTGAATCAGACGGTCCGGGGCGCCGGACTTGACGTGGCGGTCATTCACCTGCCGCATATCTCAAATTTCACGGACTTCTCCGCGTTTGAACGCATGGACGGCGTATCGCTGCGTTATGTGAGGCAGCCGGGCATGCTCGCTGATCCGGATCTTATTCTGATTCCCGGTACGAAAAATACGATGGACGACATGCAGTGGCTGCGCGAATCCGGCATGGAGGCACTGATCCTGCGGCAGGCGGAGAAACACACGCCGATCATCGGCATCTGCGGCGGATTCCAGCTTCTTGGAAAAAAGATGGAAGATCCGCACGGCGTCGAGCATGGCGGAAGCATGCGCGGCATGGGACTTCTGGATACGCGGACGGTCTTCGAGGAAGCAAAGACGAGAACGCAGATCAGCGGCGTCATGGAGCAGGGCGCAGGGCTCTGGACAGACTGGCAGGGCAGGAGCGTGACCGGCTATGAGATCCACATGGGTGTGTCAGAGAATCTGGGCGGATGCAGAGAGCTGATCCGGCTCGCGGATGGGCGGATTGATGCGCTGTCAAATGAGGATGGCAGTGTGATGGGCAGTTATCTGCACGGCATCTTTGATACGGACGGTTTTGCGGAGAGTATGATTCGTAGTCTGATGAAGGAAAAAGGAATGGATTACGGCAGCTGGCACTTTGACCTGGCGGCGCATAAGAAGCAGGAATACGACAAGCTGGCCGACCTTGTGAGAAAATCCTTTGATATGGATAAAATCTACGAGATACTGAAGGAGGGCATCTGATGCTGAACAATATAGAGATTGTGAAACCGATGGAGATCGAAAAACGGAGCATGGAGATCATCACCTCTGAACTTGGCGGGCGCAGCTGGCCGGAACCGGAGTTTTCCATTGTGAAGCGCTGCATCCACACCTCGGCAGATTTTGATTATGCAGACAACCTGTGCTTTTCTGAAAACGCGGCGATGCTCGGCGTCGAAGCCCTGCGGCGGGGCGCCTGCATCGTGACCGATACGAAGATGGCCTGGTCCGGTATCAATAAGAAAATCCTCGCGGACTACGGCGGAGAAGCTTTCTGTTTCATGAGCGATGAGGATGTCGCAAGGGAGGCGAAGGAGCGCGAGTGCACGCGTGCGGCGATCTGTATGGAGCGAGGGGCGGCACTTGGGCGCGAGGTGATCTTTGCAGTCGGAAACGCACCGACTGCGCTCATCCGGCTCTATGAACTGATTCAGGAGCAGAAAGTAAATCCTGCGCTGATCATCGGCGCACCGGTCGGCTTCGTCAACGTTGTCGAGGCAAAGGAGCTGATCATGACCGCCGGAGTCCCCTATATCGTGCCGAGAGGGCGCAAGGGCGGCAGCAATATCGCAGCGACGATCTGCAACGCGATGCTGTACTGGAAGGGCTGATATATGAGTATCACAGTTAGAAAATATATGGAGGCTGATGTTCCCGCCATGAACACGATCTGGAATGAGGTTGTCGAGGACGGGGTCGCGTTTCCGCAGGAAGAATTCTTGAACGACGAGACAGGTCGCGCGTTTTTCGCCGGGCAGACTTACTGCGGCGTTGCGGAGGATACAGATACCGGCATAATCTACGGGCTCTATATCCTGCACCCGAACAATATCGGCCGCTGTTGCCATATCTGCAACGCAAGTTATGCGGTGAAAAGAGACAGCCGTGGTCTGCATATCGGCGAAGGGCTGGTGTCGGACTGTCTTGCGCAGGCGAAGCGCTGCGGTTATCGTGTGCTGCAGTTCAATGCGGTCGTCGCCACGAACATGCACGCGAGGCATCTCTACGAGCGTCTCGGCTTTACGCAGCTCGGCGTGATTCCGGGCGGTTTCCGCATGAAGGACGGGCATTATGAGGATATTTGTCCGTATTATCATGTACTTTAGCAATAATCAGAGATATTCTGATGTTTTGTCGAGGACTGCTGACAATGGAAAGAGAAGAATGATAGTAGAAACAGGTGAGCAATATGACACTGCTGGAAACACTGCGGCATGAAAAGAAAGGAAAGATAAAAGGCGGTATTTATCATCGGCTTCAGGTCGAGATGACCTACAACTCCAACCATATGGAGGGCAGCCGCCTGACGCAGGAACAGACACAGTATATCTATGAGACAAACACGGTGGGCGTGGAGGGTGATGCACTGAATGTGGACGATATCGTGGAGACGGTCAATCATTTCCGATGTATTGATCTGGTGATCGAAGATGTGGAACACTCACTGAGTGAGGAATTTATCAAGACGCTTCACCAAACGTTGAAAACAGGCACCAGCGATTCCCGCAAGGACTGGTTTGCTGTCGGAGAATATAAAAAACTGGCGAATGAGGTTGGTATGATGGAGACGACAGCGCCGGAGGATGTGCCGCGGCGCATGAGGGAACTGCTGCATTTCTACACGGACGATGAAAAGAAAACACTGGAACAGTTGCTGGAATTTCACTATTCTTTTGAGAGGATTCATCCTTTTCAGGATGGTAACGGGCGTGTGGGACGGCTGATTCTTCTGAAAGAGTGCCTGCGCAATGATATCGTTCCTTTTATCATCAGTGATGACCTGAAGTATTACTATTACAGGGGACTACGCGAGTGGAAGTCGGAGAGAGGATATCTGCGGGATACCTGCCTGACTGCACAGGATCGGTTCAAGAAATATCTGGATTATTTTGGAGTAAAATATAGAAACGTAAAATGAATGCGATTTAATGAGGAAACAGAATATGATTTTATATCATGCCAGCAAGATAGAAGTCCCCTGGCCTGAGGTTCGTAAATCAAGATATACCAAAGATTTCTCATGGGGATTTTACTGCACAAACAGGAAAGAGCAGGCCGTCCGCTGGGCAAATCGGGGAACAGGGACTCCCGTGGTCGACCGCTACGAGTATGAGGAGAATCTCAGCCTGCGTATTCTGAGATTTGAAAAAATGACAGACGAATGGCTGGATTTCATTGCCCGGTGTCGATCGGGAAATGTCCATGATTACGATATTGTGGAAGGGCCGATGGCAAATGATACGGTGTGGAACTATGTCAATGACTTTATCAACGGTACAATTAGCAGAAAGCAGTTTTGGGCGCTTGCGGAATTTCGATATCCGACGCACCAGATCAGTTTTCATACGTTAAATGCACTGAACTGTCTGACGTTTCTGGGAAGCGAGGTCATCTATGACAGATAAAGAAAAAAATGATTACTTTTATGTCTGTTCATTGATTGAATTTACGGCGCGAAAAACAAATAACAAGAGGGGCATTGTGGTGAATGCTCTGGGACTTGACGGCGTCAGAAAACAGCTCAAAGATGCGGAAGTCAATCACTGTCTTTCCTTTGAACAAATCTCAGACGAATTGATCGGGCAGTACGCTGTGACAGATGGAAATTTCGATACAATCACGAATTGCAAATATCGTATCCCCGGGTTTATGGATATCGGAAGGCTCTACATGTATCTGATTCAGGATCTGGCAAAGCCTGGGACGGAAGCAGAGACTCTGATGGTGGTATTTAAATCTTTTCTCAGCGATGAGATATCAAATTTTTCTACGGGAGTATATTATGAGAATCTGAGCTATCTGGAAGAATCATTTAAGGCAGGATATTTATTGGAATAAGGAGAGGAATAAAGGATGGAGGATTTACAGAAGATCATTTCGGAAATCGTCCCGATCGACCGGGACATCATGGAGGAGACCTGGAAGTGCTGGGATTCGCTTGCGAAGCCGCTGCGAGGCCTGGGCTGGCTCGAGGAGGCGCTCGTGCAGATCGCCGGCATCATGGGGACGACCACGCCGCATCCGGATAAGCGGGCTACCGTCATCATGGGCGCGGACAACGGCGTCGTCGCGGAGGGCGTGACACAGACCGACAGCTCGGTGACGATTCAGGTGCTGGAGAATATGGGTGACGGTATGTCTACGGCCTGTATTATGGGAAAGCTGGCCGGTTGCGACTCCGTGCCGGTCAATATCGGGTCTCTGACTGATGCGAAGCATCCGAAGATTCAGAACCGTGTCGTGCGCTATGGCACCGGAAATATCGCGACAGGACCGGCCATGACGCGCGAGGAGTGTGTGCGGGCGATCATGACCGGCGTTGATGTTGTCCGTGAGTTGAAGAAAGATGGATATCAGCTCATCGTCACCGGCGAGATGGGCATCGGAAATACGACGACGAGCGCGGCCTGCGCGGCGGTGCTCTTTGACCGCGATCCGGAGGATGTCACAGGGCGCGGAGCAGGGCTTTCGAGTGAAGGCCTGAAGCGTAAGGTCGACGCGATTCGCCGTGCGATCGCGGTCAATCAGCCGGACAAGACGGATGCGATTGACGTGATCTCAAAAGTCGGCGGACTCGACATCGCCGGGCTTGTCGGCTGTTATCTCGGCGCGGCGCACGAGCATATGCCTGTTCTGATCGACGGGTTCATTTCGGCTGTTTCCGCGTATCTGGCAGGGATGCTCTGCGAAACGGCGAAAGAGTATATGATTGCGACGCACGATTCGACCGAGCCGGCAGCGCATATGGTTCTCGAGCAGCTCGGTATGAAAGCTCCGCTGCAGGCAGGCATGCATCTCGGCGAGGGGACGGGGGCGATCATGGGACTGGCGCTGATCGATCAGGCCATGAACGTCTATTATCACATGGTGACCTGGGACGGCGCGCATGTGGAGGCCTATGAGCACTTGAAGTAACAGTTCCGGGAAAAGCAGAGAATCGTTAAGCCTCAGATATATGATGCGCAAGCGGCATGTAGCTTTCGAAAAAGGAGGTCTGTGGCCTGCTGTTCCGAACAATTATAACTTGAAGTAGTAACTGGCAGGAGCGTTCGATGGAAGAATTTGTCTACAAAAATCACAAAAAACTGCGCTACGGCTACACGACCGGCTCCTGCGCGGCAGCGGCGGCGAAGGCTGCCGCCACCATGCTCCTGAGTGGACGCGAAATCTCCTATGTCGAACTTATGACGCCGAAGGGCGTGGCGCTTCATCTGGAGGTGCTGGATATTCGCCGGGAGATCGACAGTGTGAGCTGCGCGATCCAGAAGGATGGCGGCGACGACCCGGATGTGACGAACGGAATTCTGGTCTACGCGAAGGTACAGAGGAGGGGGCCACAGACCAGAGTGTCGGAATCTATCGGCGACAATCGCACGGCGACGACGCAGTCTGACAGTGATCAGGGGGAGAATGGATGCGAATCGGGCGCGGCGCATGATTCTGGCCGCATCCATATCGACGGCGGAGTTGGCGTGGGGCGTGTCACGAAGCCGGGATTGGAACAGCCGGTCGGCGAGGCGGCGATCAACCGAGTGCCGCGACAGATGATTCACGAAAATCTGGAATCGGTGTGTACAAAGTATCATTACGACGGCGAACTCGATGTGACGATTTCGATCCCGGCAGGGGAAGAACTTGCGGCAAAGACCTTCAACCCCAGACTCGGCATTGTGGGCGGCATTTCCGTGCTCGGCACGAGTGGGATTGTGGAGCCGATGAGCGAGCAGGCATTGATCGAGACGATCCGTGTGGAGATGCGTCAGAAGCTGGCGAACGGCATGGAGTATCTTCTGGTAGTTCCTGGCAACTACGGCATCGATTTTCTCTCACAGTACGGACACGGCCTTGATCTTGAGGATGCGGTGAAATGCAGCAATTTTGTTGGCGAGGCGCTCGACGCCGCAGTGGAATTCGGGGCGAAGGGCGTACTGCTGGTCGGACATATTGGGAAGTTTGTCAAGCTGGCAGGCGGGATCATGAACACGCATTCTCATAACGCGGATGCGCGCATGGAACTTCTGACTGTACACGCTGCGCTTCTGGGCGCGCCGGTAGAATTATTGCAGAAGATGATGGACTGCGTGACGACCGACGACGCGCTGAAATATCTCGACGACGCGCAGCTGATCGAGCCGGTTATGGGGCGTCTGATGGAGCGCATGGAGTTCTATGTGAATCAGCGGGCGATGCATGAACTGGAGCTCGGCGTCATCACCTTTTCAAACGTGTATGGTGTTCTCGGGCAGACGGCAAAGGTTCCGGAGCTTGTGGAGAAAATCGTGGCGCAGAGATGAGCGCGCAGCGAGTCTTGTGTGTTCATCTCGTCTGCTCTGTTTTCAAGGCTCAAAGAGACCGCGGAACAATCGACTTTTATACTTCGTGATGTCCACGCTGGCGGACATATCCGTTTATAAAGAATGATGCAACGAAAACGATACTGACAGGTGGCTGTTATGAAAGTGGCGATTATCAGTTTCACAGAACATGGAGCTTTATTGGCGCATAAGGTTTCCCGTGGATTAAGGGAACAGCAGGCAAACTGCGCGTGCTGGCTGAAAAAAAAGAATGCTTCCGCATCGGATTTCCCTGATATCCAGATTCTCGACGGCTCCCTCTCCGCGTGGACAGAAGCGCAGTTTCGGGAAACGGACGCTCTGATTTTTATCGGCGCGACGGGGATCGCGGTGCGCAGCATCGCGCCGTATGTCAGAAGTAAGAAAACAGATCCGGCGGTGCTTGTCATGGACGAGCGGGGACGGCATGTGATCTCGCTGCTGTCCGGGCATATCGGAGGGGCGAACGCGCTGACCCTGCTCGCAGCAGAGATTACAGGCGCGGAGCCAGTCATCACAACGGCGACGGATCTGAACGGAAAATTCGCGGTCGACGCCTTCGCGGCCCGGCGTGATCTCTACATGGATTCCATGCCGATCGCGAAAGAGATCGCTGCCTGGCTGGTGGAGGGCAGGCGTGTCGGCATGCGCAGTGCATTTCCGGTATTCGGATCTGTGCCGGACGAGCTTGACCAGAATGGAACACAGGAGATCGGTTTCTCCGTCACGATCCGGAAAGACGCGCCGTTTGAGAGGACACTTCATCTCGTGCCGCGCGCTGTCGTGCTCGGCATTGGCTGTAAGAAGGGGACAGAAGAGGAGCCTATTCGCTCGTTGGTCTGTGAAACGCTTTCCCGGTATGAGATTTTTCCGGAAAGTATTGCGAAAATCGCCTCCATTGACCTAAAAAAGGAAGAACAGGGGCTCTGCAGTTTTGCGGAGAGCATCGGAGTCCCTGTTGTAACTTACACGGCGGAGGAGCTTAAAACCGTTCAGGCAGATGAAGAATTTTCTGAATCTGATTTTGTGAAATCCGTGACGGGCGTCGGGAATGTGTGCGAGCGTGCAGCCTTGAAATGCAGCGGCGCGCGGCGTCTGCTGCTTCCGAAGACGGCGGCGCAGGGTGTCACGGTAGCGGCGGCGGTGACAGACTATACGGTATGCATGGAGGATTAGGAACATGAGACCTGTGATCATTTTTGCGGGAACCATTGAGGGGCGGATGCTTTCGGAATTTCTTTCCGGAAAGGGAATCTCTGTGACTGCCTGCGTTGCTACAGACTATGGAGAGACGCTGCTCACAGAAAACGAATATCTCCGTGTTCATGCGGGCCGCATGGATCAGCAGGAGATGGCGGCATTTCTTCGCGGGGAAGAGGCGAAACTTGTCGTGGACGCCACGCATCCCTACGCGGTGGAGGTTTCCCGGAATGTGGCGGCGGCCTGTCAGGAAGCACGGGTAGAATATATCCGACTGATCCGGGAACAGGACGTCTGGGACGCGGACGGAGCGGTGCTCGTCGACTCGGTTGATGAGGCCGTGGAATATTTGAAGGATAAGGAAGGAAACATTCTTGCGACGACCGGAAGCAAGGAGCTTCATAAATACACGGCGATCCCGGACTATGAAAAACGGGTCTTCGCGCGGGTGCTCTCCACCGGACAGGTGGCGACCGCCTGTGAGAAGCTTGGCTTTGTCGGGAAAAACCTGATCTGTATGCAGGGACCCTTCAGCGAGGAGCTGAACACGGCGCTGCTGCGGCAGTTTGACTGCAAATATCTCGTCACGAAGGAGACCGGGAAGGCCGGCGGCTTCGGGGAAAAGGTGCGCGCCGCGAGGAAGGCCGGGGCGCACCTGGTACTGGTTGGAAGGCCGCAGGAACAGGAAGGGTATTCCTTTAAGGAAGTTCTCCGGCTGCTGGAAGAGCGTCTGGAAGCCGCAGGGCTCTGTGACAGCTCTTCGACACCGATACCTTTCGCGTCAGAGCTTCCGGCCCGTACAGTCACCCTCATCGGCATCGGCATGGGCACGCCGGAGGGCATGACCGTGGAGGCGGCCCGCGCGATCCGTGAGGCAGACCTGCTGATCGGCGCGAGGCGGATGCTGGAGGCGGCGGAGGCGCCTGAGAAGGCTTCCTATATGGCCTACAATGCGGATGAGATTGCCGATTACATCGCACAGCATCCGGAGTATTCCCGTGTCGCGATCCTGCTGTCCGGCGATATCGGTTTTTACAGCGGCGCGAAGAAGCTCTATGACGCGCTGGATGGAAAGGGCTACGAGATCCGCAGTCTGTGCGGGATCTCCTCTGTTGTGTATTTCTGTGGAAAGCTGCATATCGCCTGGGAGGACGTCTGTCTTTTGAGCACGCACGGACGCGAGGCAAACCTCGTGGCGGCGGTGAAGAGCCACGCGCGTTGCTTCACGCTTCTGAGCGCGAAGGACAGTGTGAAAAAGCTCTGTGAAGAGCTGATCGAGTACGGACTGGGCGATGTGACCGTACATATTGGCGAACGCCTCGGCTATGAAGAGGAACGGATCAGCAGCGGTACGCCTGCAGAACTGCTGGATGGAAGCAGGGATGGCCTCTGCGTGGCGCTGATCGAGAACCCGTCTCCTTTTGCCGGACTTCGCTGCTGCATCAATGATGAAGAATTCCTGCGCGGGAAAGCGCCGATGACAAAGAGTGAGATCCGGAGCCTGTCTGTCGCAAAATTGCAGCTTACAAAAGATGCGCTCGTCTATGATGTGGGAGCGGGGACCGGTTCCGTGACGATCGAGCTTGCGCTCGCGGCCTGTGATGGAACTGTATATGCCGTCGAGCGGAACGAGGAAGCCTGCTCCCTGATCGAGGAGAATAAGCGCCGTTTTGGCACGCCGAATATTCAGGTGATCCATGGCCTTGCCCCGGAGGCACTGGAGGATCTGCCCGCGCCGACGCACGTGTTTGTCGGAGGCTCCGCCGGTAATCTGAAAGAGATTCTCCAGTGTATTTTACAGAAAAATCCGTCTGTCCGTCTGGTGATCAACACAGTAACGCTTGAGACGATCGGTGAGGTAACGGATTGCCTGAAGGAACTGCCGCTGGTCGAGGAGGAAATCATTTCCGTCAGTGTTGCTCGCGCGAAGGCACTGGGAAGTTATCATCTGATGATGGGGCAGAATCCGATCTACATTGTCACGCTGAGGGGAGGCATCCGGGAATGACAAAAAGAATGCCGAGGATACTCCTCGCCGCCCCGGCGAGCGGAAGTGGCAAGACGCTGATCACCTGCGGGATCCTGCAGGCGCTCGTGAACCGTGGCCTGCAGGTGGCGTCATTTAAATGTGGGCCGGATTATATCGATCCGATGTTTCATGGGCGCGTGATCGGCACAAAGTCGCGCAATCTGGACACTTTTTTTACGGATGAAAACACGACCCGCTATCTGTTTCTGAAGAATACCGAGGACTGTGAAATTGCGGTCGCAGAGGGCGTCATGGGCTATTATGACGGGCTTGGCGGCGTGCGCACGGAGGGAAGCACCTATGAGGTGGCCTGCGTGCTCGACCTTCCCACCGTGCTGATCGTGCCCTGTCGGGGCGCCAGCCTCTCGATTCTGGCGACGGTCAAAGGATTTCTGGAATACCGGAACGACAGTCACATCCGGGCTGTGATCCTGAATCAGATTTCACCGATGATCTATGCACAGCTAAAGCCTCTGCTCGAACAGGAGCTGGGCGTGCGGGTGTTGGGTTATGTGCCAAAGCTTACCGATCTGAATCTTGAGAGCCGGCATCTTGGACTCGTGCTGCCGGGGGAGATTGCGGCGCTAAAGGAAAAGCTGAACCGGCTGGCAGAAAAACTTGAGGAGACACTGGATCTGGACGCGCTGCTTGCGCTGGCAGAAGAGAGCGGCGAGTTGTCGGCGGACAGGCCTCAGATTCCGATGATACATGCATCTTTGCAATATAAAAAAACGAACATTCTGGAAAAGAAGCCTGAAGCAGAGGCAGATATGCGGGAGCTTTCTGCGAGTGCCAACTCAGATTTCGATCTTCGTATTGCGGTTGCCGAGGATGACGCTTTCTGCTTTACTTACCTTGACAATCTGGAGCTTCTGCGGGAAATGGGCGCGGAGCTCGTCCCCTTTTCTCCGCTGAAAGACAGGAGCCTGCCGGAACATATTTCGGGGCTTATCTTAAGCGGCGGTTACCCGGAGCTCCATGCGGAGGAGCTGAGCGGGAACGAAAGCATGCGCGCTGCCATCCGCAGTGCACTGGAGAACGAAATGCCCTGCATCGCCGAGTGCGGCGGCTTTCTCTATCTGCACCGGGAACTCGAGGGGGATGACGGAAAGTTCTATCCGATGGCGGGCGCTTTCGATGCGCGCGCTTATCGGACTGACCGGCTCGGGCGCTTTGGCTACATTAATCTGTGCGCCAGGGAAGACGGGCTGCTGGGACCTGCCGGGACGACGCTGCGCGGCCATGAGTTCCACTACTGGGAGAGCGAGCGCTGCGGCGAGGCTTTCCACGCGAAAAAACCGGTCGGAAAAAGAGAGTGGGACTGCGTGATCGGCGGCGAGCGTCTGTATGCGGGATTTCCGCACCTCTTCCTCTGGTCCAATCCAGAAGCCGCATACAGTTTTCTGAAAAAATGCGGAGAGTATGCCTTATGCTGATTGTCGTGACAGGCGGGAGCGGCAGCGGAAAATCCGAATATGCGGAATCTCTTGTCATGCGCTTTGCCGCCGGATCAAAACTTTACATTGCCACGATGTACCCCTTTGATGAGGAGAGCCATCGCAGAATTGCCAGACACCGTCTGATGCGAAAGGACAAGGGTTTCGACACTCTGGAGTGTTATACGGGGCTGAAACAGGCCGACGTTTCCGCCTATGACACCGTGCTGCTCGAGTGCATATCAAATCTGTGCGCCAATGAGATGTATCAGGAGGGTGGCGCGGGAGAGCGGACCGCCGAGGAGATTCTGGACGGCGTCCGGCGGGTGTACGGGCAGTGCCGCCACCTGATCATCGTGACCAACGAGATCTTTTCGGACGGGGTTGTCTATGACCCGGAGACGGTGCGCTACCAGCGCTTTCTGGGGGAAATTAACCGAAATCTTGCATCGATGGCGGATCTAGTCGTTGAGGTTGTCTACTCGATCCCGTTATTTCATAAAGTAAGCCTGACGGAGAAGCATGGCGCCGGTCAGGCGCTGGATGAGGTGTTTATATGAGACGAATCTGGAACAGTTTTCTGATCTCCTTTGCGATGTACTCGCGCATCCCGGTGCCGCGTGCGGACTGGGAAAAGGAAAATATGAAGTATACGATGTGCTTTTTCCCGGCGATCGGCGCGGTCGTCGGACTGCTCCTGTATATCTGGGGACGCGTCGCGGCCTGGCTGGGTTTCGGCAGTCTGATGCGTGCGGCAGGCTGTGTACTGCTGCCGGTAGTCGTGACAGGCGGCATCCATCTGGACGGCTTTCTCGACACGATGGATGCGCTGAGCTCTCACCAGCCGCAGGAGAGGAAAATTGAGATTCTGAAGGATTCCCACGCGGGTGCTTTTGCCGTTATCATGGGCTGCGCGTATTTTACGCTCGCCCTCGGCGCGTGGAGTGAGATTGACCCGGCGCTCTACCCGGCGCTTGGCATTGTCTTTGTATTGTCGCGCGCTTTAAGCGCCCTGGCGCTCGCCGTCTTTCCGAAGGCGAACAAGAAAGGCTCGCTCGCGCTGTTCTCAGACGCAGCGCAGAAAAAGGTACTGCTTGTGTCGCTCGCGGTCTGGATCGCAGGCTGCGCAGGAATTCTGATCGTTATGGACTGGCGTTATGCTCTGGTTATTCTCGCGACGGCGGTGGTGACTTTCTGGTATTATCACCACATGGCGATGAAGGAATTTGGGGGGACAACCGGAGATATCGCGGGATTCTTTGTGCAGGTCATGGAGCTTGCCTGCGCCTGCACAGTCATGATAACGCAGTGTGTTCTGCTGGCAGTCAGGTGATGAGCGCCCAGCAGGCAGAGCCGACTGTTAAGCCGCTGATCTGTCGACGCGGACAGGAAAGTTGATTGCCGTGCTTTGCGAGTACGGCGCATAAACTCGAACATGAAACACAAATCGGAGGGGCAAAGGAAATGATACTGGTAACCGGCGGCTGCTTTCAGGGGAAAAAAGACTATGCGTGCGAGACCTTTCATATTGCACGCGAGGAAACTGTGGACGGCGCTGGCTGTCCGCTGGAGGCCATTTTTGGGGCGAGGCTTCTGTATCATTTCCATGAATATATCCGGCGTATGCTACAGGCTGATCAAGAGCTTGATCTGGAAAAGCTGCAGCGGGAGAATCCGGATATCGTGCTGGTGACAAACGAGCTCGGTTACGGCGTTGTGCCGATCGATCGGTTTGACCGGGAATATCGGGAGAAGACGGGCCGCGTCTGCTGCGAGGTCGCGAAGCGGGCGAGCGAGGTACACCGCGTCGTGTGCGGGATTGGAACGGTGATCAAACATGCCTGAGATTTTACTGATCCGTCATGGAAAGACGGCGGGAAACCTCGAACACCGCTATGTTGGCTGCTGTACGGATGAACCGCTCTGCGAGGAAGGGCGAAAGGAACTTATCGGTAAACGGATGCCGACAGTGGAGCTCCTTTACGTCAGCCCGATGAAGCGCTGTATCGAGACAGCGGAGCTTCTCTGGCCGGATCATCCGCCGCTGCATATCGTTCCGAACCTTCGGGAGACCGATTTCGGTGATTTTGAGAACAAAAACTATGAAGAGCTCTCCGGGAATCCGGATTATCAGGCTTGGGTTGACAGCGGAGGGACGCTTCCTTTTCCGAACGGGGAGGCGATAGAATTTTTCCGGAGCCGCTGCTGCCATGCGTTTGAACAGATCGTGGAAGAGCTTCCGGAGGCTGCCCGCGTGGGCATTATCGCGCACGGCGGTACGATCATGGCGATTCTCGAGTGCTTTGGTTATCCGGAAATGACCTATTTTGATTATCAGGTAAAAAACGGCTGCGGCTACCTGCTGACGCCGATGGAGGGGACGAAGCGATGGAATTATCGATACTTGCCGTAGTGATCGGCTTTCTGCTCGACCTGCTGTTGGGTGATCCGCGCTGGATTTATCACCCGATCCGTCTGGTCGGCCACCTGATCAGCGTACTGGAAAAGCTGCTGCGCGGGATTTTTCCGAAATCGGAGCGAGGAGAACTCATCGCAGGCGTTTTTCTGCTGATTCTGACCGCAGGAATCACGACGGCGGTGGCCTGGGTTTTGTTATACGCCGCCGGACTGCTGCATCCTTATGTAGGTTTTGCCCTGGAGGTCTTCCTGTGCTGGCAGCTGCTGGCGACGAAATCCCTGAAATCGGAGACGATGAGGGTTTATGACGCGCTTGAGGAAGGCGACCTTGAGAAGGCGCGCTACGCCGTGTCCATGGTTGTTGGGCGTGACACAGAAGTGCTGGACGAGACCGGCGTCGCGAAGGCCGCCGTGGAGACTGTGGCTGAGAATGCCTCGGACGGCGTCGTCGCTCCGCTTTTGTTCACGATCATCGGCGGCGCGCCGCTCGGATTTTTCTATAAGGCCGTGAATACGATGGATTCGATGGTCGGTTACAAAAATGAGAAATATCTGTATTTCGGACGCGCAGCGGCAAAGTTCGACGACGTGCTGAATTTTATTCCGGCCCGGCTCTCGGCGCTGCTGATGGTTGCCGCCGCAGGACTCTGCGGAATGGACGGGGCAAACGCATGGCGCGTCTGTAAGAGGGATCGCCGCAATCACGCGAGTCCCAATTCCGCCCATACGGAGGCGGCGACCGCCGGGGCGCTGCACATTCAGCTGGCCGGCAACGCGTATTATTTTGGTAAACTGTATGAGAAACCGACGATCGGAGATCCCGACCGTCCGGTCGAGTATGAGGATATCCGCCGTGCGAACCGTCTTATGTATGGGACGGCGGTTTTATCCATCGTGGTATTTGGAATCGTAAAAGGAGTGATATTATGGCTGCTTTGAAAAAGGGATGTCTGCAGATCTACTGTGGAGACGGAAAGGGAAAGACGACGGCTTCAGTCGGGCTTGCGGTGCGAGCTGTCGGCACTGGCTTAAAGGTTCTGTTCTGCCAGGTCATGAAGGACGGAAGTTCGGGAGAGGTAGAAATGTTGGAACAGCTCGGCGTCACATACCGCTGTTGCACGGAACATTTCGGATTTTTCTGGAACATGACGGAGGAGCAGAAAGCGGAGGCGGCGAAAGTCTATACCGATATCTTTCTCGAGGCGGCGCGCACGGCGCGGGAGGAGCAATATGATCTCCTGATCGTAGACGAGTTCATGAGCGCCTACAACCACGGCCTGATTGACCAAAAGAAGGCTCTCGCGTTCCTCATGGACCGCCCGGAGCAGCTTGAAGTCGTCCTGACCGGGCGCAACCCGGGAGAGGAGATTCTGGAGCTCGCCGACTATGTGACGGAGATGCGCAAGATCAAGCATCCATTCGACCAGGGAATTCCGGCTCGGAAGGGAATTGAAATGTAAGCTGTAATATGAAGCTTCCCTTTTTCGACATCTTTTGCTATAATGAGGAAGATTTTGGGAGGCACATATGAAGAAGAAAGTATGGATAATAAGCGCGGCTGTCCTTTTACTGTTGCTCCTTGCCGCATACGGTGTCGGATGCTGGTATTTTCACAGCCATTTTTATTATGGAAGCCTGATCGATGGGGAACTGTGCGGTTGCCTGACTGTGGAGCAGTCACGGGAGCTGTTGGTCGCGAAGTCCGCCGGGTATGAGCTGACAATCCAAGGGCGTAACGGCCTCAGTGACACGCTGAGCAGTGAAGAAACCGGCTGGAGTCTGGAGCCGACGGCAGAGCTGGAAAAGATTATCGGGTACCAGAGATGGTGGCTCTGGCCGCTGAGTTATTTCGAAAGCCACAGCTATGAGCTGACTGAGAGCGTAGAGCTGAACGAAGAGTTGTTTGCGGCCGCTCTGGAGGAAATGTCGATTTTTGATCCGAAAAATATAACGGAACCGAAAGACGCAGAGCTCTCCTCCTATGACCCGGAGAGCAAGGGCTACTACATCGTGGAAGAGGCCGAGGGAAATCAGATCCTTGAGGAGGAGGCTACCGAGGCGATCCGCAGCGCCCTTCTCGCGCGCCAGAGCGAACTGGATCTGACGGACGGGCAGTATTATGAACAGCCCTCCGTGCGCGCGGACGATGAGGAACTGGTCAGCCTGATGGAACAGATGAACTCCTATACGCAGATCACGATCACTTACGATATGCATGGCATCGAGGTGACGCTTGACGGAGATACGATAAGCGAATGGCTTACGGTGGAGAACGGTGCGGTCTCGGTAGACAAGGAGCTGACCGACGCCTGGATTGAAGAGCTGGCGGAGACTTACAATACTTATGGAAAGAGCCGCAGTTTTACAACGATCAGCGGAGAGACTATGACACTTCGCGGCGGCGCCTACGGGTGGAAGCTGGATGTGGAGGCAGAGCAGGAGGCGATCCTGGAACTGCTGGATGCGGGAGAAAGTGTAAGCCATACGCCTTCCTGGACGAAGGAAGGCTACGTGACAGGGACGGACGATATTGGCAATACATATGTGGAAATCGACCTTGGTTCGCAGCATCTGTACGTGATTGTGAAGGGCGCGGTCGTATTTGAGAGTGATTTTGTGTCCGGAAATGTTGCAGACGGAAGCACGACGCCGTCCGGCGTCTTTGGAATCACCTACAAGACGACGAACGCGGTGCTCCGCGGCGACGATTATACAACGCCTGTCAGCTACTGGATGCCCTTCAATGGAAATATCGGGATGCATGACGCGACCTGGCGCAGCAGCTTTGGCGGGGACATTTATCTGACAAACGGTTCGCATGGCTGCATCAATCTTCCCTTGTCGGCTGCAAAGCAGATCTATGGGCTTGTCGAGACGAACATGCCGGTTATCTGCTATTATTGAGTAACAATTCAGAACAGCACCAAAATGAAAAGACAGACTGTGCAGGTTTACCTGCTAAAGGCTGTTTTTTCATTTTACGGTGGGCTGTTCTAAATAGTTGTTTTACAGCATAGAATATTTGCCATTCTACATAAAGTATGATACACTGGATGGCAACGTCAAAAAAAGTAAACAATGAGGTGAGAAATTATGAAAATTCTGGTGACAGGCGGCGCGGGTTACATAGGAAGCCATACTTGTGTAGAGTTGCTGGAGGAAGGCTACGAAGTGGTCATCGTGGACAATCTGTACAATTCCAGTGAGAAAGCGGTGGAGCGTGTACAGGAGATCACGGGAAAATCGGTGAAGTTTTATAAAGCGGACATGCTGGACCGCCCGGAGATGGATCGCATTTTTGAGATCGAGAAGCCGGAGGCAGTGATCCATTTTGCGGGATATAAGGCGGTGGGAGAGTCGGTCACGAAGCCAATCGAATATTATTACAATAATATGGCCGGTACGCTGATCCTGTGCGATGTAATGCGGCATCACGACGTGAAAAATATTATTTTCAGCTCGTCGGCGACCGTCTATGGCGACCCGCTCGAGATTCCGATCAGCGAGACCTGTCCGAAGCAGAGTCCGACGAATCCTTATGGACAGACGAAGACGATGCTCGAGCAGGTGCTGATGGACATCCAGAAATCAGATCCCGAGTGGAATGTAATCCTGCTGCGCTATTTCAATCCGATCGGCGCGCATGCATCCGGACTGATCGGCGAGGATCCGAAGGGCATTCCGAATAATCTGCTTCCCTATATTGCACAGGTCGCGGTCGGCAGGCTTCCGCAGCTCGGCGTCTTTGGAAATGACTATGACACGCCGGACGGGACGGGCGTGCGGGACTACATCCATGTGGTAGACCTCGCGAGAGGGCATGTGAAGGCACTCGAGAAATTTAAGGAGGAGAAGGCCGTCCGGATTTACAATCTGGGAACCGGGCAGGGCTACAGCGTGTTGCAGGTCATCAAAGCCTTCGAAAAAGCCTGTGGGAAAGAGATTCCATATGAAATCAAGCCGCGCCGTGCCGGAGATATCGCCACCTGCTACTGCACGCCGGCGAAGGCGAAAGCAGAGCTTGGCTGGGAGGCGCAGTACGGCATCGAGGAGATGTGCGCGGACACCTGGAGATGGCAGAGCAGGAACCCGAACGGATACGGCGACTGACCGACATACATGTTTTTAGAAACAGGGGATAAGTGAGAATGAAGATTATTCTTGTAAGTTATTCCGGAAGCTCGGCCAGTATCCTGCGTGACCGCATGCTGGCCTGGGCGCATTCTAACCTGATGGAGGCAGAGGTGATCGTCTCCTCACTGGCGGGACTGGACGGGGACAGGGACGACGCGGACATCGTCCTGGTGGGTCCTCAGGTGCGTTGTGCGCTCGCCAGCGTAAGGGAACGCGTTCCGAAGAAAATACCGGTGCTGGCTGTGGATACAAGGGATTACGGCATGGCGAAGGGGGACCGTGTGATGCAGGACGCGATCGCCGCGATAAAACGATATATGGAGGATTAAAATGGCAACAAATGAGGTAAAAGCGCCTGCTCAGAATGAGAACAAGATGGGCACGATGCCCGTCAACCGGCTGCTCATTACGATGGCACTGCCGATGATGATCTCAATGCTGGTACAGGCACTTTATAATATTGTTGACAGTATTTTTGTATCCAGAATCAGCGAAGAGGCGCTGACCGCAGTGTCGATGGCGTATCCAATACAGAATCTGCTGATCGGTCTCGCGAGTGGCCTGGCGGTAGGCATGAACGCCCTGGTCTCCAGGGCTCTGGGTGAAAATAAAAAAGATACGGCGAACCAGATGGCCATGCACGGTGTGGCCTTAAGCGCCTGCGGTTATCTGATTTTTCTGGTAGTCGGACTCACGATCGCCCGCTGGTTTTTCGTCGTACAGGGAGCTTCCGATGTGATTGCAGACTACGGATATGAATACCTTTCCGTTATCACGTGTATGAGCTTCGGCATTTTTGTGGAAATCGCCTTCGAGCGGATGCTGCAGGCGACCGGAAAGACGATTTATACCATGTTCACACAGGGAATCGGCGCGATCTTCAATATTATTTTCGATCCGATTCTGATCTTCGGCCTATTTGGCGCGCCGAAGCTCGGTATCGCGGGCGCGGCCTGGGCGACGGTGCTCGGGCAGATTCTGGCAGGCTGCCTTGCATTTTTCCTCAACTGGAAAAAGAACGAGGACATTCGCCTGGATTTCCGAAAATTCCGTCCGGAGCTTCGCGCATTCGGACAGATTCTTTACATTGGCATTCCGTCGGTGCTGATGGTCGCGATCGGTTCAGTTATGACCTTCAGTGTGAACCGCATCCTCGTGGTCTTCTCCTCGACGGCTGTGGCGGTGTTCGGCGTCTATTTCAAGCTGCAGAGCTTCGCTTTCATGCCGGTATTTGGCTTGAACAACGGCATGGTGCCGATCATCGCCTACAATTACGGTGCAGTGAAGCCTGACCGGATGATCAAAACGCTGAAGCTGGCAATCTTTTACGCGACCTGCATTATGGTCATTGCTTTCGTCATTTTTCAGACATTGCCGAAGCAGCTGCTTCTTTTGTTCAGCGCCTCCGATGAGATGCTCGCGATCGGGATTCCGTCGCTGCGGATCCTGTCGGTATGTTTCCTCGTCGCCGGGGCGAATGTCGTCATCGGCTCCTTCTTTCAGGCGGTGGGAAACGGTATTTACAGTATGTTGGTGTCGCTGTTCCGCCAGCTCATCTTTCTTGTGCCGCTGGCGTACCTGTTCTCAAAGACCGGTAATGTCAACATGGTCTGGCTGGCCTGGCCGCTTGCGGAAATCGCCGCGGTCGTCTGCAACGTCATTTTCATGTACCGGATTAACCGGGATATTTTAAAGCCGTTAAAAAAAGAAGCTGCAGAAAGAGCGATCTGAGCAAACCAAATTGGATTACATAATTACACGGTATCGGAGTAAAACGAAAAGGAAAGCATAGTACCATATCTCTGAGGAGGTGGGTACTATGGAGAACAGAATCAAGGAGCTTCGGGAGGAGCGCGGAATCAATCAGGACACGCTGGCCGGTTTTGTCGGCGTGTCACAGCAGAAAATCAGCAGGGTAGAGCGCAACACGGAGAACCTCGGCATCGATCTGCTGATTGAGATATCCGATTATTTTCATGTGACGACCGATTATCTACTGTGCCTGTCTGATGAGCGGCGCGGTTCCGCACAGGACGTAAGGCTTCGCTCCAAGATGGAGGAATATCAAGAGCTGATCGACGCGTATGAGGCACTGAGCAGGCGGCTTCGCAGTTTTGTGCTGAGGCTGATGCGTGCAATGAAAAAAGTCGAGATGGAAGAACAAGAAAATAAGGATTAAGTAAAAGGCCGGGCTGGCACTGGCAGGAGAAATGTGCTATACTTTTAACATTGCAGCAGGAAAGGAGAGAACATTATGGTACGCAAAGCAGAGATAAAAATGGCGGAAAATCTTCGCGGAGGCGAGGGTACGCTGGAGATGCATCATATTCTGAAGCCGGAGGAGTTGAACGGGCATGGAAGAATGTATGCGATGGTGAAGATGCCGCCGCACAGCAGCATCGGGATTCATGAGCATATTGGAGAGACGGAGCCCTATTACATTCTGTCCGGGCATGGAACGTTTATCGACAACGATGGGAGCCGCATTCCGGTGGGGCCGGATGATGTATGTCTGATCGAGTGTGGACAGAGCCACGGATTTGAGAATGATTCCGACGAAGAACTCACGATGATGGCGCTTGTTTACAACGAATAGGAACGAGAAGATAGCATGGCGATTGACATTGAAAAATATCGGGAGAGAGGGCTTTCCCGGGCCGAGATCGTGAAGAACCTGAAAGAGGCATATACGCTGGTCTCCCCTCTGACCAATCTGCCCTATGTGGAGTGCGAAGGGGAGAATTTTAACGACCGTACTCTTCTTTTCGAATCAAAGGCCACGGCCGATCGGACGGCGGCGGATTACGAGGACGACGGTGTCCGTGTAAATGTCAAGGAATTAAAAACCGTAGAAATTTACGCTCCGGTAAAGGGCGGGTCTGCGGACGGCGCCCGCAAAAAGCTGTATCTGAATCAGGTGCGCCAGCACCTCGGCATTTTGCCCTTCATCGGTACGAACGAGGTGTATTACTATCCGGCGGACGGTGAGCCTTATGCAGTCCCGGTGCGGGATCTTTTGCCGGACGGTTTCGAGAAGAAGGTAGCGGAGAATCCTCTTTATCAGCCGAACCTGCAGCTCACCGGTCTCTATCTCATGCAGGAGGCCCGGCGAAAGAAGGAATGGGTCGACCGAAGGCATTTGCAGGCGCTGGACGAAGAATTTTCGTCCAATCTTGTGAAATCCAGACTGTTTATCGCCTTGATTCCTCCCGAGGGAAAAGAGAAGGATGAGAAGCTGGAGCTGAAAGAGTGCCGCCTGCCATACCTGAAGCATCAGAACGGGCAGACTTACTTTCCGCTCTTTACCGATGTCTGGGAGTTTCAGAAGTACACAAAGGGTAAGAAGAATATCCGCTCCATCCAGATGCCCTTTCAGGATGTGCTGAAATTCCGCTCGAAGGATGTGAACGCCTATATGCTGAATCCGCTCGGCTTCTCGCTGCCGCTGAGCACGGAGATGATCCCACGGATCCTGAAGCGTTTCGGTGTGGAGAGTAGTCCGGCGAAGACAACGCAGCCGGAGAGACCTACCGGGGAAAACTGAGAGCTTTGATTCACAGAATGGTTTCCCAACGGGGATAAATCAATATTGCTGAAAAGAGGTTTGACACTAGATGTATCAAGCCTCTTTTTTCATGAGATTTTCTTCTGTTGTTGATCGCTTACTGCTGCTTCCTCCACCAGATCCAGGACATCAGCATCGGGATCAGGCAGGCCACGATCAGAACTGTCATGAGAAGGATAAAGGCCAGTTCCTGATTCGGCAGGAAGGCCAGAAGAATGGTCAGAAGTCCCGCGGTAAAGAGGCATTTGCCGCCGAGGCGCTGTGTCTTTCTCCAGTTTTCTTCACTGGACAGCGCCCAGGGCGTCTTAAAGCCCATGAAGAAATTGCTCTTGACTTTCGGCATGATATTCCCGAGGAACAGGAACAGGACGCCGACTAGCAGGAGGACAATCATCGGCACCGAAAGGGTGCCGGGGCGGAAGCTCTCTGTTATAATGATTACGTTTACAAGCAGCAGAAAGACCTGCATGAAAACGCAGAAGAGGTCGTAATAAGAACCAAACTTTTCATAGTTCGCTTTCCGCGGATCGATGTGCGGAAGCGCGTCGAACAGAAGCGCCAGCACGACGCCCAGACCGAACGACATAAAAAGTTCTGTCTTGCTGCCATATGACACGTCTCCCGAAAAGCCCCAGTTTAAAGGAACCTGCTGCGGCAGGCGCTGATAGAGCAGTAGGAAGGCGAGCAGTGCCAGCAGCGGGATGGCATAATTCACGATACGCAGCTTTTTATTCTTCATCTCCATTTTCTCCTTTCAGAGACAGCATCCAGTTCATAATATCGTCGAGTACCGTCGTATTCAGCGTATAAAAAATGTATTTTCCCTGCCTCTCGTCGTCGATCAGCCCCGCGTTTTTCAGAATAGACAGATGATGGGAGAGGGAAGCGCCGGTCATGGAAAAATGCGTCAGCAGATCCCCGGCGGACATAGGACCCGCGCGCAGGAGATTCAGGATCTCGCGGCGGGTGGGGTCGGATAAGGCCTTGAAGCTCTCCTGAAAGCCCATGATTCCGTTCCTCCTTCGCTCTCATTTAGATAATTTTCTAAATATCTAAACAAAGAATAGCATGACATATGAAGTTTGTCAAGCTATGACAGACAATCTTGTTGACTACATTCTGTCAATGATATCCTCTTGAATGCGCATCCTGTTTTCTGAGCGTACTTCTTCCGTTTTTGCTGAAAAGTGGCTGTTAAAATTACACTGCTTATGTTAAAATAAAGTCATATCAGAGAATTTTCTTTCTTTAATGTTTAAAAGAAACAAGTTATGGAGTGGGACAATGACAGTCGAACAAATTCTGAAGCAGGCAGTTGCGCTGTGCCAGCGCTATGAGGCTTCAGAAGTAATTTTATTTGGCTCCCGTGCCAAGGGTACCGCACGGGAGAGAAGTGATATTGATCTCGCGGTTCGGGGTGCGCATGATTTTGCAGCTCTGGAAGAAGAGATGGAACAGATACCGACGTTGTATACGATTGATCTGGTTGATCTGAATCACTGCATGAACGCACTTTTGAAGGAGGACATCGAGCAATATGGGCGCAAAATTTACGAAAAGATATGAATCCTTCCGGAACTCTCTGCTTTCTCTGGCTGAGGCAAGGCAGCGGGATCTTTCTGACTCCTTCATATTGAGCGGAACAGGCGCAAAGTTCAGCATCACCTTTGATCTGGCCTGGAAGCTGATGAAGGACATTCTGGTCGAGTGCTACGCGATCACAGATTTCGTCTCCGGTTCACCGCGGGAAGTGCTGAAGGCTTCATTTAAAGCAGAGCTGATAGAAGGGGATGTATGGATGGAAATGCTCGCGGTTCGGAACAATCTTGTACATGACTATGACGGCGAGGTTGTGAAATCCCACTGCGAGAAAATCGTGCAGGCATTCATAGGAGAACTGGAAAAATTTCAGTCAAAGGCCATACAGATCCTGAAGGCTGAGAATGAGGAGCTTTTCTCTTCCGCAGAAAAGTAACTGTTAAAGGATGGGGGATAAATGGGATATTATCTTAACAGCAACAAGGTCTATTCACTGTACGAAAGCGAAGTAAAGAAGCCTTATTTTGTTGATAAAACGGAAATGCTCGTTGAGCTGATTACGCTTGTTGAGCAGGGAAATAATCATATTTGTATTACGAGGCCGCGGCGATTCGGAAAATCTGTGATGGCGTCAATGGTGGGAGCTTTTTTTAGTAAAGGATTTGACAGCAGCAGTATTTTTGATTCCTTGGAAATAGCAGCTGAGAAGAAGTATCGGGAGCATCTGAATCGGCATGACGTGATTTATATTGACTTCAGTGAATCGGCAAATATAAGCAATAGTTATGATCGTTTTATCGGGAAAATTGAGAGGAAACTGATTGCCGACTTGCGCCGTGCGTTTCCGTCTGTAGAATTTGACGAAGATGACTCGGTGGTTGAATATTTGCGGTCTGTTCATGAAGCGACTATGACATCATTTATCTTTATTTTTGATGAATGGGACTGCATCTTCCATAAAAAGTACACTACGAAAGAGGATAAGGAAAGCTTTATCAATTTTCTCGCTTCATTGACAAAAGGAACGGGATATGTTTCTTTAAGTTATATGACGGGAGTTCTTCCGATTGCGAAGTATTCAAGCGGTTCTACCATCAATAATTTTGTTGAGTATACGATGGCCGTGCAGCCAAAGTACAGCGAATATTTTGGATTTTCAGATAAAGAAGTAGACAAATTGTATGAGCGTTATCTGAAAAAAGAAAAGAATCCTGCAGTTGCAAGAGATGATTTGAGATTTTGGTATGACGGTTATCATACGGCAGGCGGAACGAAATTATATAACCCGCGCTCGGTTGTACTGGCCCTGAGCAACAATAATCTGGCAAGTTACTGGACAACTACAGGACCGTATTCAGAAATTTCTACCTACATTGTGAATGATGTAGACGGTGTAAAGAAAGATGTAGCGCTCATGCTTACCGGAGAATCTGTTCCCTCGAAGGTGGAGGAGTTTGCGGCCACTGCGATGCATTTGAGTACCAAGGATGAGATATTCTCTGCGATGGTTGTATATGGCTTTTTGAATTATGAAGACGGAAAAGTTCACATACCGAATAAGGAATTAATGGATGAGTTTGAAAAAACCATTCGCAGGGAGAAAAAGCTGGGCTATATTTATGATCTGGCAAATGCTTCAAGCCGGATGCTTCGGGCCACATTGGCAGGCGATACAAAAACGATGGAAGAAATTCTTCAGTTTGCCCACGATACAGAGACGCCACTATTCAATTACAACAATGAAACAGAATTGACGGCAGTTGTAAACCTCGTTTATCTCGCAGCGCGGGACAGTTATTATGTAGAACGGGAAAATAAGGCTGGTGAAGGATATGTGGATTTTATCTTCTATCCTGAGAGGCAAGAAGACGATGGGCTAATTTTAGAACTGAAGGTCGACGATACGCCGGAAGCAGCTATCCAGCAGATTAAAGACAGAAAGTACATGTTAAAGTTTCAGGGCAGGATGGCGGAGAAAAAACGCCATACCGGGCGGATATTTATGGTGGGTATTGGCTATAACAGGAAGAGCAAAGACCATCACTGCAAGGTTGAAATCTGTAACTTATGAATTAGATTAATTCCCGGAAATGCTTGTCATTTTCGGGAATTGTGTTATAGTATAAAGAAACGTTATTCCCACGGAAGACGCATCGACTATTTACAGTTACATATCTTTTAAATCACAGAAGGAGGAAAGTGCTGACCGCGCGCGGCGGCAACTTTTGAGGAAAGCTGTATTTTTCTTATGTCTTTGTTCGAATTGTCGGGAGTCCGTTCACATATTTCCCCATACGCCACAGCGAATGAACAGGAACGGCTGTCACAGATAGTCTTTTCCATATACTGTGGCAAATACAATACCGGGAGACAGGGGACGCATATCGCGCCGTTTCACCGGAAAAAGGAGAGAAACATGAAGAACAGTAACTCGTCAAAAACGTTATTTATGGTGGAGCTCGCCCTGATGATCGCGATCATCTTTATCATGGCCTTCACGCCGCTCGGCTACTTGAAGACGCCGGGGCTTTCGATCACCTTCCTGACCGTGCCGGTCGCGGTTGGCGCGATCATCTTAGGACCGAAGGCCGGCGCAATCTGTGGTCTCGCCTTTGGTATTACAAGCCTGATCCAGTGTTTTGGCCTGAGCGCCTTCGGAACGATGCTGCTCAGCATCAATCCCATCGGCACTGCCTTCACCTGCATTGTGCCGCGCGTACTCGAGGGCTGGCTCTGTGGCCTGATCTTTAAGGCGCTACGCAAATTCATGAAAAATCCGGCTTACTTTATCGCGAGTCTCGCCTGCCCGCTGCTCAACACGTTGCTCTATATGTCGTCTCTGGTATTTTTCTTTTACAATACCGACTACATTCAGGGCTTTGTGACCACGCTCGGCGTAACCAACCCGCTTGCCTTCGTCGTAGCTTTTGTCGGCGCACAGGGGCTGATCGAGGCCATAGTCTGCTTCGCAATCGCGGGCATCGTGTCGCGCACGCTTGCGCTGGCCTTAAAGCAGAGTTGATTTTAAGAATATTCAGAAGGAATGAGAGCGAATTGAGAAATACCGATTTAATAAAAGAAATTTCCATCACCGGGATGGAACGCCTGCGCATCGGAAATGCGCAGGACGAGGAAGCGAAGACCGGCGTGACCGTCCTTCTTTTTGACGGCGGAGCCACTGTCGGTGTAGACATCAGCGGCGGCGGCCCCGCTTCGCGTGAGACGCCGCTCACCTCACCGGTGACAGCAGACAATCCGATCAATGCGATCGTCTTTTCCGGCGGCTCGGCCTACGGCCTGGCCGCCTCAGACGGCGTGATGCGCTATCTCGAGGAACACGGGATCGGCTACGACACGGGCTTCGCGAAAGTTCCGCTTGTCTGCCAGTCCTGCATCTATGATCTCGGACTTGGCCGCCCGGACATTCGGCCGGATGCGAAGATGGGCTATGCAGCCTGCATGGATGCGGAGCGCAGGCGCCCGGGCGAAGAAACCGGGCAAATTGCAGCACTCCCCGGGCTTAGCGGCAGCATCGGCGCGGGAACCGGCGCGACAGTCGGAAAACTCTGCGGGATGGAGCGCTCGACGAAGACCGGTCTGGGCGTCTGCGCCTTCTCTCTCGGTGAACTGAAGATCGCGGCCATCGTCGTGCTCAACGCGCTAGGGGACATCTTCGATTCGGAGAGCGGACAGAAGATTGCCGGTCTGCGCGCCGCGGACGGCGAGGGCTTCTCTGACACCTGCGAGGAACTGTACCGCCTGACGCAGCGCATGGATCTCTTCACCGGCAATACGACGATCGGAGCGATTGCCACGAACGGAAAATTTTCCAAGGCCGAGCTCACGAAAATCGCATCCATGACGCGAAACGCCTACGCCCGCTGTATCCGCCCGGTCGGGACGCTCGCGGACGGCGATACGATCTACGCGGCGTCCGTTGGCGACGTTCCGGCGGATATTAATGTGACCGGTATGCTCGCAGCGGAGGTCATGGCGGAAGCGATTCGGAGGGCTGCGTCATGCACGCGGAATTTTGACAGCTCCTGTGTGCAGACACGCTGAGAATGAACGTACCTGTTTTCGGGAGAAAAGCCGGCAGTATCAGCCTCAGGGCTGTGCCTGCCGGCTTTTGCGCACTTTATGCTCCAGTCTTGCTATGATCTGGTATAATCCGAAAGCAATCACACAGAGGATAATCAACGCGGCGATCAGATAGTTCAGTTTGAAGACCTGACTCGCATAGATGATAAGATATCCGAGGCCTCGTCTGGCGGACAGGAATTCGCCGATGATCACGCCGACCAGACAGAGGCCAATGTTGACCTTCAGGATGCTGATGACCGCTGGCAGACTTTCCGGAAAAACGACGCAGTGCAGCACCTGAATCTGATTTCCACCGAGCGTGCGAATGAGGCGTATTTTCTCGTCATCCGTCTCCCGAAAAGCCGTATAGACGCTGATGATGCTGCCGAAAAGCGCGACCGACATGCCCGCGACGACGATCGTGCGCATACCGGAGCCAAGCCAAACGATGAGCAGCGGCGCGAGCGCGGATTTTGGCAGGCTGTTCAGGATGACGAGCCAGGGATCGAGAATCTCTGAGAGCGTCCGCGAGTACCATAAAAGCGTCGCGGCGATCAGGCTGACTGCGGCTACGAGAACAAAGCTGAGTAGAATTTCCAGGAGCGTCACTCCGGTGTGCAGCAGAAGCGAACCGTCCTGCCACATGAAAAGGATAGTCTGCGCGATGCGGCTGGGACTGCTGAAAATGAACGAATTGATGATATCAAGATCCGCGCACAGCTCCCATACAGCCAGAAACGCAAAAAAACACAGGAAACGGCAGAGCGTGACGAGACGATGGTGTCTGTGATGTTTCTGAACATAGGCTTCCTGCAGCGTGATATTCTCAGACAGGGTCTTCATCAGCGTTCAGCTCCTTCCATATCATATTGAAATATTCCCGAAATTCAGGCGCCTGCCTGCGCCCCATCGGTGTGAGCCGCGGCTCCGCGAAGTGAAGCGGCAGCTCACGGCGGATACTCGCCGGCCGTCTACCCAGAATCAGGACGCGATCCGCCGCGCTGATCGCCTCTGAAAGATCATGAGTCACCAGAACAGCAGTTTTGTGCTCCTTTTTGATGATCTGGCAGACATCGTCGCACACGTTCAGCCGGGTCTGGTAGTCCAGCACCGAGAAAGGCTCGTCGAGCAGCAAAAGACCGGGATTCGGAGCCAGCGTGCGGATCAGCGCGGCTCTCTGCCGCATACCGCCGGAGAGCTCCGAAGGTCTGGCGTTGCGGAATTCCCACAGGCCATAATCTTTCATCATCTGCTCCGTGCGCGCAAGGTTTTCCCGCGTCATCCGTTTCTGTATTTCCAGTCCGAGCGTCACATTTTTCCAGATTGTTCTCCACTCAAACAGATGATCCTTCTGCAGCATATAACCGATTTTCCTCCGGTACTCCGAGGCCGGACGGCCCTGAATCGTGATCGTTCCACTCTCCGGATTCATGAGGCTCGCGAGCAGGGAGAGCAGCGTGGATTTGTCGCAACCGCTTGGGCCGACGATCGCGAGGAATTCTCCCTCCTCCACGGAGAATGTAATATCTGATAAAGCCGGGGTTTCCCCGGACAGACTGTGATAAGAATAAGAGACATGTTCTGCTTTGAGCAAGGTGTCCACAGGCGGTATCCTCCGGATGTTTTCTTTATAGAATATGGATTTTGAAGAATATTCGTGCATTGTGACGAAAACATACAGTTCATACAAATTGTTCTTGCGCTTACTGTGAACTTATGATACTATATTTTGTGCAAACGCATTTTGCAGAATACCAGATATAGTTTTGGAGGAATACCATGAGTGAAAACGGCATCGTGTACCCGGAAAAGATCAAAAAGCGCGACGGCACGCCGGTAGCGTTCGATGTAAAAAAGATTGAGAACGCCATCCGCAAGGCGAACAACGCGGCTCAGGTGGAGGCGATCGCCCCCTATCAGTTTGAAGAGCTTGTAAATGAGGTTGTGGGAGCTATCCCGGAGGAACAGACGCCGGAGGTGGAGCAGATTCAGGATCTCGTGGAGGAGAAGCTGATTAAGCATGGTTTTGCGAAGACCGCGAAGGCCTACATTTTGTACCGCGCAGAGCACACGAAGGTGCGCAAGACCGAGGCAGATCTGGTGAATATTTACCGAGAGCTCACCTTCACGAGCGCGGCGGACGCCGATATCAAGCGCGAGAATGCGAATATCGACGCGGACACCTCGATGGGCACGATGCTGAAGTACGGTTCCGAGGGCGCGAATTATTTTGTAGACAACTATATTCTGCCGAAGGACATCGCGGCGGCGCATATCAACGGAGATATCCATATCCATGACAAGGATTTCTACATGCTGACCGAGACCTGCTGCCAGATCGACCTTCTGAAGCTGTTCCACGACGGCTTCTCGACCGGCCACGGCTATATCCGCGAGCCGAAGTCGATTGTCAGCTACGCGGCGCTCGCCTGCATTGCGATTCAGGCGAACCAGAACGAGATGCACGGCGGCCAGTCTGTCCCGAACTTCGACTACGCGATGGCGGAGGGCGTGGCATGCACTTTCCGCAAGGAATACTACGACGCGGTGCAGCGTTACTTCTGGTTAGAGTATAGCTGCGAACGTGTGCTCGATGACGATTTCCGACAGGCTCTGAAGGACGCGATGCCGGAGCGCATCGATATGACGAATATTGACAGCTACGAAGAGTGCCTGGTGAAATGGCTGCTGGGCTGTGCGAAGGACTGGATTGGCCGGGAGGTGTCGGAGGAGGACATCCGGCGCTGCCACAAGACCTCGATCCGTATCGCGATGAAAGAGACCGACAAGTCGACCTATCAGGCGATGGAGTCGCTGATTCACAATCTGAATACCATGAATTCCCGCGCAGGCGCGCAGGTTCCGTTCAGCTCCATCAACTATGGCACCTGCACGATGCCGGAGGCGCGCATGGCGATCCGCAATCTTCTGAAGGTCACGGACGTGGGTCTTGGAAACGGGGAGACCGCGATCTTCCCGGTGCAAATCTTCAAGGTAAAGGAGGGCGTCAACTACAATCCGGGCGATCCGAACTATGACCTGTTCCGTATGGCGATCAAGGTCTCCGCGAAGCGGCTGTTCCCGAACTTCAGCTTTATCGACGCGCCCTTCAATCTCCAGTATTATAAAGAAGGAGATTACAACACAGAGATCGCCTACATGGGCTGCCGCACGCGCGTCATGGGCAACCATTTTGACCCGACGCACGAGGTCACCTGCGGACGCGGAAACCTAAGCTTCACCTCAATCAACCTGCCACGTCTGGGCATTACGGCGAAGGGCGACATTGAGCTGTTCTACAAGAATCTGGACAAGCGTATGGAGCTCTGCTGCAGACAGCTGCTGCACCGCTTCGAGATACAGAAAAAGAAAACGGTCAAGAACTATCCCTTCCTGATGGGACAGGGCATCTGGCTCGGTTCGGACGCCCTCGGGGTGAACGATCAGGTCGGAGAGATTCTGAAGCACGGAACGCTCAGCGTCGGATTCATCGGCCTTGCGGAGGCGCTCATCGCCCTGACCGGAAAGCATCACGGCGAGAGCGAAGAGAGCCGGAAGCTCGGCTATGAGATTATCTCCCATATGCGGAAGTACCTCGATGAGGAGAGCGAGAAGACCGGCCTCAACTTCACGCTGCTCGCGACGCCGGCAGAGGGGCTGTCGGGACGCTTTGTCCGTATTGACCAGAAGCGTTTCGGGACGATACCGGGCGTTACGGATCGCGAATATTACACAAATTCGTTCCATATTCCGGTCTACTATCCGATCAGCGCCTTTGAGAAGATTAAGATTGAAGCGCCGTATCACGCGCTCACGAACGCCGGGCATATCAGCTATGTCGAACTCGACGGAGATACCGCAAAGAATCCAGAGGCTTTTGAGGCGGTTATCCGCTGCATGAAGGAAAATGGAGTCGGCTACGGCTCGGTCAACCACCCGGTGGATCGCGACCCGGTCTGCGGCTTCACGGGCGTGATCGACGACGTATGCCCGCGCTGCGGACGGCGTGAGGGCGAGGCGATCTCGATCGAGAGACTGAACGAGCTGCGCAAAAAATATCCGGACGTTCCGGTTTATCTGGACCCGAATCACTGATGCCGGGCATGGACAGGGTATCAGGGCGACGGATCTTATAAGAAAGGTTTCTATGAAGAAAGAGAAAGGAGAAATCAATATGGCGACAAAAGTATTACCGAACAATGGAGAAGTGGGGGAGAATGTCGGTTTTGACCGCATCCGCAGAATCACCGGCTACCTGGTGGGCACGATGGACCGTTTCAACAACGCGAAGCGCGCGGAGGTGAAGGACCGTGTCAAGCACACGCTTTCCTGAGCTGCGCATCGCGGGGACGCTGCAGGACTCGATCGTGGACGGCCCGGGGCTTCGCTATGTAATCTTTACCCAGGGCTGTCCGCATCACTGTCCGGGCTGCCATAATCCGCAGACACACGACTTTGCGGGCGGCCACATCGCAGATGTCGAGAAAATTCTTGGCGAGATTGTAGCGAACCCGCTTCTCGGGGGCGTTACCTTCTCGGGTGGAGAGCCTTTCTGTCAGGCGCGGGCTTTGGTTCCTATCGCAGAGACCGTGAAAGCTGCCGGGCAGCATCTGATGATCTACACCGGCTATCTGTATGAAGAACTGCTGAAAATGCCGGACAGCGGCGTGCAAAGGCTTCTAACGCTGGCCGATATTCTTGTGGACGGCCCTTTCATTCTCGCGCAACGCGACCTGACGCTGCAGTACCGCGGCAGCGTCAACCAGCGCGTGATAGACCTGCCAAAGACAAGAGCGGCGGGGGAGATTGTCCTGTACAAGAGCGATTATGATGACCTGTGGTAATTCTCTTTGCACCCGGGTCATCTTTTTAAAATTTGTGCTTGCAATTTTTGTCGGACATGATATAATAGCATTCGTGAGCCGCAAGGGCGAGCGGGACGGAAGCATAGCTCAGCTGGGATGAGCGTTCGCCTCACACGCGAGAGGTCATGGGTTCGAGCCCCATTGCTTCCATTTGAAAAGTTTATATTTGTTGGCTTGGGGCATTAGCGCAGTTGGGAGCGCGCTACATTCGCATTGTAGAGGTCACGGGTTCGAATCCCGTATGCTCCATCAGAAAAGTCCGGGTTTCCGGGCTTTTTTTGATGTTACAGGGCAAAATGATCTTGTACTTTTCCCGCTTTTTGGGTATGATAGAAAACAGAGATTTTCAGGAAAGGCTGGATTGCTCCTTGAGAGATTATGAGAGCGAAGAACGCTTAAGACAAAGGCAAAGAGCGAAACGCAGAAGAGAACTCCAGAAGCGGCGGAGAAGGCAGAGGCGGATTCTTGCGGGCTGCCTGCTTTTTCTTCTCATCCTTTTGCTCGGCATACTTATATTTTTTATCAGCAGCCATATCAGGTCATCCGCCGAAAGCGGAGAGACGCAACAGATCGAAGCTGAATTGCAGGAGAACATAGTGGAAGCGGATCTCACGGAGCAGCAGGATACCGACGAAACACTGGAGAGCGAGGTGCTGGAGGAGGAAGCTGAGGAAGAAGAGATTCCTACCATTGTCTACAGCGCGGAGGAGACGGCATCCACAGTTTCGATCACCAGCGATTCCGTCATCAGCAACTACGCAATTCTGATCGACATCGACGAAGGGACGGTTGTGGCGGAAAAGAACGCCTATACCCGTGTAAGCCCGGCTTCCATGACGAAAATTCTGACGGTGCTGACGGCGGCGGATTATATCACGGATCTCGATGACACCTTCACAATCACGATTGATATTACAGACTTCGCCTATTCGAATGACTGCAGCGCGGTCGGTTTTGACGAAGGTGAAACCGTGACAGTACGCGATCTTTTATATGGGACGGTACTTCCTTCCGGCGGCGACGCGGCGGCGGAGCTGGCCATCTACACGGCCGGTTCCATGGAGGCTTTTGTGGAACTGATGAATCAGAAGGTGGAAGAGCTTGGACTCTCGGACAGTGCACACTTTACCAACTGTGTCGGACTGTACGACGAGGATCTCTACTGCACGGTCTACGATATGGCCATTATTCTGGAGGCGGCGATCAACAACGAGCTTTGCCGGGACGCTCTGTCCGCCCATACTTACACGACTTCCTCCACGGAGCAGCACCCGGATGGTATTACGGTCTCGAACTGGTTCCTACGCAGGATTGAAGATAAGGACACCGGCGGAGAAGTCGTCTGTGCGAAGACGGGCTTCGTCGACCAGTCCGGGAACTGTGCGGCAAGCTATGAGATCACGGACAGCGGAAAGCAATACATCTGTGTGACCGCGAGCTCGACAAGTGCCTGGCGCTGCATCTACGATCATGTGGAGATTTATCTGGCCTATACGCAGTAAAAAAAGCAGTGTGGCACTTGTAATTTTCACGGATATCTGGTATGCTTGTCAAAGTTGGAAATCTTTTGTAAAGGAGAATAAAACTATGGATTATTTGCAGATTGAAAAGGTGATCGGAAGAGAGATCATGGATTCCAGAGGAAACCCGACCGTTGAGGCTGAGGTGATCCTCGCGGACGGCACGATCGGCAGAGGCGCGGCTCCGAGCGGAGCTTCGACCGGTGAGTTTGAGGCCCTCGAGCTTCGTGACGGCGACAAGAGCCGCTATCTCGGCAAGGGCGTCACGAAGGCTGTTGAGAACATCAACACCGTGATCAACGATGTGCTGATCGGCATGGACGCTTCTGATACCTATGCGGTGGACAAGGCCATGATCGAGGCGGACGGCACGAAGGACAAGTCCAAACTCGGCGCAAACGCGATTCTCGCGGTTTCGATTGCGGCGGCGAGAGCGGCTTCGATTTCCCTTGATATCCCGCTTTACCGTTTCCTCGGTGGTTCCAATGCAAACCGTCTGCCGGTTCCGATGATGAACATTCTGAATGGCGGCGCACATGCGACGAACACCGTGGACACACAGGAATTCATGATTATGCCGGTTGGCGCCCCGAGCTTTAAGGAAGCGCTGCGCTGGTGCGCGGAGGTCTTCCATGCACTGGCTTCCATCCTGAAGTCCAGAGGACTCGCCACCTCCGTCGGCGACGAGGGCGGCTTTGCCCCGAACCTCTCGAGTGATGATGAGACCATCGAGACCATCCTTGAGGCTGTGAAGAAGGCCGGTTATGAGCCGGGCAAGGACTTCATGATCGCCATGGATGCTGCTTCCAGCGAGTGGAAGGGCGAGAAGAAGGGCGAGTACATCCTTCCGAAGGCCGGTATGCATTACACCTCCGATGAGCTGATCGCTCACTGGAAGAGCCTGGTTGAGAAGTATCCGATCATCTCCATCGAGGATGCTCTGGACGAGGAGGACTGGGAAGGCTGGCAGAAGCTCACGAAGGAGCTCGGCAGCAAGGTTCAGCTTGTCGGCGACGACCTGTTCGTGACGAATACCGAGCGCCTGAAGAAGGGCATCGATCTCGGCTGCGGCAACTCCATCCTGATCAAGCTGAATCAGATTGGTTCCGTTTCCGAGACGCTCGAGGCGATCAAGATGGCGAACAAGGCCGGTTATACGGCAGTTACCTCCCATCGTTCCGGCGAGACCGAGGATACGACGATCGCAGACCTGGCGGTTGCGCTCAATACCTGCCAGATCAAGACCGGTGCTCCGAGCAGAACCGAGCGCGTAGCGAAGTACAATCAGCTTCTCCGCATCGAGGAGCAGCTCGGCGCGAGCGCGGTATATCCGGGCATGAGCGCGTTCAATGTCAAGAGATAGATATATTTTATTTAAGGAAACAGAGAGTCTCTGCAATCAATGATTGTGGAGGCTCTTTTTGTGCCTTTCATTTTACATTTTGAGGGGCGAAAGGATTCGAAATTGTTAAATTTCATGAGGTTATTTGATGACTGTAAGGATAAAATGAGTTATAATAATAAAATCAGGAAGTGAACAGGGGAGGGGCTATAATGAGGGTTTTAATTGCAGACGATGAATATAAAGTCTGCCAGTTGATTATACACTTGGTTCACTGGGAAGATTATGGAATGGAAATTATTGGTACCGCCAGTGACGGAGAAGAAGCACTTGAACTTATCTGTTCAGAAAAGCCGGACATCGTAATTACTGACATTCAAATGCCGGGATTGGACGGTATAAAACTTGTCGAAAGGACAAGCCAGATTGTTGAAAATGTTTATTTTGTGATTGTAAGCGGCTATAGCCAGTTTGAATATGCACGCCAGGCTGTAAGACTGGGTGTAGAAGACTATCTGGTTAAGCCCATTCGCAAGAAAGATCTGGAAGCTGTTCTCCAGAAAATTAAGGAAAAACATAAAAAAGCCGAGGATGGTTTTAACAAGTACGAAAATTTAAAAACAGAATTAATCCAGACACGCGAGAAGCTAAAAAATAACCTGTTGCAGGATTTGCTGTTTTCAGAAAATTTTACTTTTCAACAGGGGCAGGAAAAAGAGTACGGATATGAATTTCGGGGAATAAGTTATCGAATGATTTTAGTACATCTGTTTGATAACTCCATGGATAGTGATTCCGCCGAAAGGATTTTTGTATTGAAGAAGATTACGAAAATGCTTCATGAAAGAATGATTCCCTTGTGTCATGAATGCCTGTGCACTTTTCGGGAGCATGAAGCGATTTGTCTGCTAGACACAGAAAAAATACAACAGGCTGTTTTAGATCGTCAAATGGTAAAGCTGATCACAGATATTTCAAATATTCAAGGAATCTTTTCTGGTGTTAATACACTTGTGGTGGTAGGAAATGAGTTTGCTGATCTCGAAAATTGTAGAATATATCTACATGCAATGCAGACCTTTTTGCTTGACAGATTCAGGCAAAGCAGACAAATTATTTTTCTGGATGATCACAAAGAGGAAAACATTGCAGATTTAAATGTTCTTCTTACTCCTGATTTCAGAAAGAATTTCCTGCGGGAGATTGAACTTTTGAATGTGAATAACGTTGCCTGCCTGATCGATGAATTTCAGGAAAATTTAAGACAACATAATCAGAACCCGGAGTACTTTTTTGCTGTCTACAGGGAATTTGTCGGAGTTTTCCTGATAGGCACACAGAGTCATTACAAGGATGCCGAACCATGCGAAATGAAGGATTTCCTACACGGGCTTGATGTGTTCTTTGATTATGATGATTTATTTGAATGGTTGAAACAGAATATAGTAAACTACATTGAACGACAGGAGCAGAGAATACAAGATTTGGAATCACGACCTGTTCGAATGGCTAAGAAATATATCAATACTCATTTTAGAGAAAATTTGAATCTTGAGACGGTCGGAAAAGAAGTTGGATTGAATCCTGCATATTTTTCATCAATATTCAAAAAAGACACAGGACAAAACTTTACAGAATACGTAATTTCGGTGAGAATGGAAAATGCCAAAAGATTGCTGCTTCAAACCAATAAAGAACTCATAGACATTTCGTACGAAGTCGGTTATCAGGATGTAAAGTACTTTACAAAATTGTTCAAGAAAAGCTATAGTTTGACACCGACAGAATACAGAAAACTTTATCGCTAAGGAAAGTCATGAAAAAGGTCAGCCTTGTCAACAGACAAAATATTTTGTATGGATGCGTGGTACTTTATATTCTGGAGGCATTTACTGTTCTGATGCTTTATTATTTGGGGGCGTTCTCTGGAAATAGAGTGGCGCAAAATATCCTTTTTATTGTAATCTTTGTACAGGCAGTATCCCTCAGTCTGCTCTGCATACAGAATATTCGTCGCCTGAAGGAATATCAACATCTTTGCCAGCGATTTGTCGAAGGGGAGATCTATCAGGATTTTATCGAACAGATTGGCGCATGGGACTCTTTTCTTGGGGACGCGATCAAAAGAATGGATGAACTTACAGAGCGTAAAAATGTGATGCAATTATCCACAAAACAGGCGGAATTTCTGGCATTGCAGAATCAGATCAATCCACATTTTCTTTATAACACGCTGGAAGCCATTCGTGGGGATGCGCTTTGTCTTGGAGCAGATAAAATAGCAGATATAACCGAGGCATTGTCCGTTTTTTTTCGTTATACCATTACAAACACAAGAAATCTGGTCACATTTCAGGAGGAGCTTGACAATGTAGAAAATTATTTTATTATCCAGAAGTATCGATTTGGCGATAAGCTTGAACTAAGTACTAATTTTGAGGATGATGAACGGATTCTCATGCGGATACTTTGTCCCAAACTTTCCCTACAGCCGATTGTTGAAAATGCAATTTTTCACGGCATTGAGAAAAGACGAGAAGGTGGATTAGTTGAAATTGATGTAGAGCTGGTAAACGATACTGTTCACATTAATATCAGCGATAATGGAATAGGAATGACTGCTGAAAAGCTAAAACAGTTGAATGTAGGACTTCAGAATGCATCCGTTGGACATATACAAGAGGAAAATAAGAAAAATGGAGGAATCGCACTGAAGAACGTATCGCGCAGAATTAAACTATTATTTGGGGAAGACTATGGATTGCGGGTGAGCAGTATAGAAGGAATGGGCACGAACGTAGAGATGACGTTGCCGATAAAACTATCAGAGGACGACGCATGAAACAGGAATTACTTTTATTAAAACAGGTAAGACTGCAATGTCCTGATGGTATACAGGTGCAGTTTTTTTCTCTGTGTCTTTATGAGAAAGATTTTTATAGTATTGTCTGTGACAATCTGGAGACAAGAACGGCACTGGCAGATTTTTTTAGAGGAAAAGCTGCTGTATCCTGCAGAATGATTCGTTTTAGAGGAAAACAAGAAAGACAGGAAAATCTTATGCAGATTTTTCGAAAAAAAGGAACTGTAATCGGGCAGAAAGGGAAACTGATTAGCGCGTTATCTATTGCTGAGAATATTTGTCTGTTTTCAAATATTTCAAAGTGGAATTATAAAAAAACATTTCTGAAGGAATCAGAAAAACTTGGCGAGATGTTTCATATCTGTGTTGATTTTCAGAAATCAGTTGATGAACTCACTGATATGGAACGTGTATGTATTGAACTATTGAAAGCATATGCGGAGAAAAGAGAGCTGATTGTTCTTGATGGACTTTCTATGTATTTGTCTCAAAATGAACTGAGCGAAGTTCATCAAATTCTAAAAAGTATGCAAAGCAAAAGCGATAAAATATCTTTTATTATGCTTGAAAATCTCTGCGATACTGTATTTGAATGGTCTGACCGCTGCCAGATTATAAAAGCAGGTACGGATTTTGGCGTATTTAAGTCAAACACTCTAAATCGAAGAAAGCTGTACGATTTTTATCTGGGACACAGTATACATCGCCATTCGGAATATCATGGAGACTTTGACGAGGTGGATAGCCTTCTTCCAGCATTTGAACTTCATGATATATTTACAGATTATCTATCTGATATAAGTTTTTGCGTTTCTCATGGTGAACTTTTGAATGTTTTTTGTGCCGATTTATCAAGCCTGATAGGCATTTGCAGATGTATCAGTGGGCGGGACAAGCCAATTCATGGAGAAATTTACGTAAATGGTGAGGCTGTATATATAAGAAATTTGAGGGGCATGCGAAAAAAAAGAATATGTTATTTTAAAACACATGCATACGATACGATGTTGATTCCGGATATGACAGTGCATGAAAATATAATGCTTGAACTGGCAAAAAAAATGCCAAGTCCGTATATTCAAAAAAAATACCAAGACAGTATCGATCAGTTGATTGAGCAGGTTTTTGGCAAGGGGTTTTCTGAATTGAAGGTTTGTGAATTAGCGGTTTTGGACAGGCAGAAACTGGCCTTTTTTAAAATATATCTGGAAGCACCGGCAATTGTCCTTTGTGAGAGGCCATTTCTGGATTCAGATATACAGCTCATGGAAGTTACCAAAGATGCTTTAAAACAGTTATCAGATCGTGGAATTGCAATTATCATACTGACTATGGATTTCAGTTCTTTAAATGAATTTGAAGGCGACAGCGTTTATATAAAGGCTGGCAGATTAGTAGATGAAGACGAAATCTATCAAACATTATATCCCATTTGACATATTTGCTTTTGTCAATATAATAGTTATGCTGAAAAAATAGGGGAGTTTTTTTAGATATTTTTCTGAATATCTAAAGAAATTCCCCTTTTTCTAAAGAACAGAAGTTGTGACAAACTCACAAAATCGTTATATTAATGATGCCACAAGAAAAAAATATGGAGGAAACAAAAAATGAAGAAAAAAATGGTTACCCTTATGTTAACTGTCTGTTGTTCAATGGGACTCTTGCTCACTGGATGTGGAAGTTCTGACAACACATCATCATCCGCAGACACATCGTCGGATACAACTGCAACAGAGGAAGACACCACGGATGTAGCTGCGGCAGAGGAAGAGGGAGAAGAATTGCAAAAGATTGCACTGCTGACTGCGATGGGAGGATCTGAAAGTTGGCAGAATCGTATTGAGCTTGCTACGACGCTGGATGAAGAGTATGGATTTGAAGTTACGAATATTGACTGTGACGGTAATGTCACAACTCAGGCACAGCAGATAGAAAGCTGCATGGAATCTGGATATGACGCCATCATTATTTCTCCTGCGGATGTTTCCGCTATCATCACAACGGTTGAGAAAGCAACGGAAGCAGGCGTACCGGTAGTTTCTACTGAGGGAGTATTTGAGGGTGCTTCGGCATGCGTCACCATTCCGGAGTATGATTCTGCATACTATATGGGAACTCAGGCAGCAGAATGGCTGAATGAAAATTGGCCGGATAAGACAGAATTAAATGTAATGGATATGAACTATGAGTTCCTTGAGAATTGTATTGAACGTAATACCGGTTTTATGGACGGTCTGAAAGATAACTGCAATGCTACGATTAATGTAGTAAGCGATGTATCGCCGACCACAACTGTAGAGGCAGAAAGCATGGCTGAGAGCGCCTTGCAGGCGGACAGCATCGATGTGTGTATGTCAACCAATGGTGATTTCCTCTATGGGTTTGTGTTGGCCTGCGAAAATCTCGGCGTGGATCTTGACACCGTGGCTGGATTTATAATGGATGCGACGGCATCTTCCCTTCAGTATTTAAAAGAGGGAAAGGTTATAAAGGGCATTTGTGCCTGGAGTACCCCTCAAGGGCAGGTGGAATATTGGCTTGAAGCCACGCAGTATGTACTTTCTGATGAATATGACGCATCGGAGGGCTGTAAGGAGTATGATCTTGATTATCTGTATATTACGGATGAAAATGTAGATCAGGCGATGATTGATTTTGGCGTAACAGAGTAAATTAAGATTACAGGGGACGTATATGGCTGCTATTATAGATTGCAAAAATATAACAAAAGCTTTTCCAGGTGTGCTTGCGCTGAATGATGTGAACATTGATTTTCAAAGAGGAGAGATTCATGCGATCGTTGGTGAAAACGGAGCTGGGAAATCAACCCTTATTAAAACTCTGTGTGGAATTCATGCTCCGGATAAGGGACAAATATTTTTTGAAGGAGCTGAAATCAGGAACATCACACCGAAGGTTGCGCGGGATTTTGGAATCACGGTGATTTATCAGGAACTGACTTTGGTAAAAGACCTGTCAATAGCAGAAAATATCTTTCTAGGAGAATTCCCGAAAACGGGAATTCTCCTGAATGAAAAAAGTATGCTGCGAAAAGCACAGGAAATTATGGATGAGCTTGAATTAAAGCTTGATCCTAGAACAAAGGTGGATGAGCTGACGACAGGTTATCAGCAGATGATTGAAATATCCAGAGCAGTGGCCAAAGAGGCGAAAATCCTGATTTTAGATGAACCAACAGCGTCATTGTCCAATAACGAGGTAGAGATACTGTTCCGTTTTATTAGGAAAGCAAAAGCAAAAAATATTACGATCATTTATATTTCTCACAGACTGGAAGAGATTTTTGAGATATCTGATCGGATTACTGTTTTGCGGGATGGAAAGAAAATTGCGACACTGAATACATGTGATACGAATCGCGACGAGTTGATCAGGCTGATGGTTGGAAGAGAGCTTGGCGAAATTTATCCAGAGAGATCCTTGACACATCAGTCAGAAGTTGTGCTGGAAGCATTACATCTAACAGGAAATGGTGATCAGGATATCTCGCTCAAACTTCATAAGGGTGAAGTTTTGGGATTAGGTGGATTGGTCGGAGCTGGTCGTACTGAATTTGCAGAGATGCTCTTTGGAGCGAAAAGGATTGACTCTGGAGAACTTCCCATCAAAGGCAGGAAAGTCAATTTTCATTTACCAAAACAGGCTATGAGACAGGGGATTGTTCTCATGCCGGAGGATCGAAAGAGCGAAGGAATTATTCTGGACATGTCAATCCGAGAAAATATCGTACTTTCTGTCCTTGGAAAGATCTCAGATTTTATGATTGTTAATAAGAAAAAGGAAATGGAAATGGTTGACAGATTTATTGAGACCATGAACATCAAAACTCCTTCTTCTGAGCAGACAGTTAAAAACCTGAGTGGTGGAAATCAACAGAAGGTTGTGCTGGCAAAAGGAATGGCAACAGAGCCAGACATCGTCATTATAGATGAACCAACCAGAGGAATTGATGTAGGTGCAAAAAGAGAGGTATATACTCTGATTAACCAAATGGTGGAAGAGGGAAAATCCGTAATCTTGATTTCATCAGATATGGAGGAACTTCTTGGCATGTCAGACAGAATTGCAGTATTCTGCGAGGGACATCTAAGCAGTATTATAGAAAAAAAGGAGTTTGATGCGGAGCTTGTTTTAAAATATGCATCCGCATATGAAGCGGTAGAGGATTGACAATGGAGAATACATTTAAAAAGAGAACAAAAAAAGGATTTGGTATCATTGCCGTTCTAATTGTTGTAATCGTTTTCTTTTCTATCATGAGTAGCAACTTTTTGACGCTTTCCAATATGCGAACAATATTGTTACAGGTATCCAGTACATGTGTGTGTTCATTAGGCATGATGTTTGTACTGGTCACCGGTGGCATCGATCTTTCAGTTGGATATATGGCTTCCGCAGCTGGAATGTTAAGTGCATTTTGTATGACAACAGCAAATATGAACGGAGCTGCAGCTTTTCTGGTCACATTACTTTTCGCACTGGTCATTGGAGCTATCCAGGGAATTCTGATTGCTAAAATCAAGGTTCCACCTTTTATTGTTACGATGGCATTTATGAATGGGTTGAAAGGTTTTAGCTATCTGATCACATCTGGACGGGCGATTTATGATTTGCCGGATTTTGTACGAGGTATTGGACAAGGTACGGTTTTGGGTATTCCATTACCGGTGCTGATTATGGTGATTCTGATTATTATCACCTCTTTTTTTACCAGAAAAATTTACGTAGGCAGATATTTTTACGCAGTTGGGAGCAATGAAGAGGCTGCCCGGCTTGCGGGAATCAATTCGGATGCAGTAAAAATCGCCACTTATATGCTTAGTTCATTTTTCGCGTACCTGGCAGGTATTATTATGATGGGAAGACTGGCCACGGCGTCACCGAACTCCGGAGATGGATTTGAATTTGATGTTATCACCGCCTGTGTTCTTGGTGGAGTTTCTATGAGCGGTGGAAAAGGGAAGGTTTATCAGGCGGTTGTCGGTGCTATCATTATTGCAGCTTTGAATAATGGAATGATCCAATTACATATCGACACTTATGTACAGTTGGTTATTAAAGGATTGATTCTGTTGCTTGCAGTTGTATTTGATTGCCTTCAGCAAAATAGGAAACAGAAAGTTAAACTTGCAGCATAGAATGGGATGAAGTAAGGTAAGGAGAGAACGAAGAATTATGACATCAAAAGAGAGAGTAATGGCAGCATTAAATCACCAAGAGGCAGACAGAGTACCACTTGATATTGGCGGTTTTAATAATACTTGCATGCATGAATTAGTCGAAAGGGATGTAAAGGAAAAACTGGGATTGGAGGATCATGGCTATCTGATTAAGGCCAGAAGTCAGGGAATTGTAGTTCCAGATCAAAGCATTATAGATTATTTCCATGTAGACACTTGTTCTATCTACATTAATGAAACACAACCATGGGTTGACAATGGAGACGGGACATTTACTGACATGTGGAATCTTCGCTATAAACTGAATCCAGATGGGTATTATTATAACCGTATTGATCATCCGCTGGAAAATGTTGAGGATGTTGAGGATTTGGATGACTATGTACTTCCGGAACCTACACCCTATATGCTGGAGGGCTTAAGCGAACGTCTGGATGAAAACAAGGATAAATGTTGCATTCTTGAAGGTCTTGAGGAGCCAATGTTTGGAATGCCATCATGGCTTAGAAGGAATGAAAATTTTTATATGGATCTTGTGGCCGATCCTGAATTGTGTGACGCTTTGTTAGGAAAGCTGTTGGCATATTATAAAAAGCTGATCAGTTACATCATGGATCCCTTGGGTGATCGTATTGATATTGTAAAAGTGGCAGATGATCTGGGAGCACAGAACAGTCTTCTTCTGTCTCCGGAAACCTATCGGGCAAGAATTAAACCCTTTACAGCGGAACTGTATTCTTTTATAAAAGAAAAATATCATAAACCGCTCCTATTACATTCCTGCGGGGCCATTCGTCCATTGATTAATGATCTGATTGAAATTGGTGTAGACGCAATCAATCCGGTACAGATTTCAGCCAGTGGAATGGATCCACAGGAATTAAAAGATGAATTTGGCGATCGGATTACATTTTGGGGCGGCGGTGTAGATACACAGCAAACTCTGAGCTTCGGCACTCCGGAAGACGTTCGTAAAATGGTAAAGACTAATCTGAACATTTTTAAGAAAAACGGAGGATATGTATTTTGCCAGGTCCATAATATTCAGCCAGGGACACCTTTTGAAAATATTATGGCTATGTATGATACATATTATGAAAATTGTGAGTATTAAACATTGATTTTAATGTCCCATCCAATTCAAGCAAGCTTGTTCAAAATTGGGGAAACTATTAGAAATCAGGGAGGAAAAAGCCATATGAATGGAAAAATGAAAGTGGCGGTGATGCTCGGCGTTGGAAAGATGGGATTCGAAGAACGGGAAATTCCAACACCAAAAGACAACGAAGTGCTTGTAAAGCTTGAGTACGTTGGAATCTGCGGCTCAGATCTTCACTATTATGAGCAGGGACGGATCGGGAACTACATTGTTGAGCCGCCTTTCGTGCTGGGGCACGAACCAGGAGGCGTCGTTGTGGAAGTCGGGAAAAATGTGACAAATCTGAAAGTGGGAGACCGGGTAGCGCTTGAACCCGGAAAGACCTGCGGCCACTGCAGATTCTGCCGCACCGGCCGCTACAATCTCTGCCCGGACGTCGTTTTCTTCGCAACGCCCCCGGTTGACGGCGTATTTCAGGAGTATGTGGCGCATGAAGCAGGGCTCTGCTTTAAGCTTCCTGACAACGTGAGTACGATGGAAGGCGCTCTGATTGAACCGCTGGCAGTCGGGTTTCACGCTGCACAGCAGGGCGAAGCGCATATAGGGCAGACCGCGGTCGTCATGGGATCGGGCTGTATCGGACTCGTCTCCATGATGGCATTAAAGGCACTTGGCGTATCCACCGTCTATGTGGTGGACGTGATGCAGAAGCGCCTTGACAAAGCACTTGAGCTGGGTGCAACCGCGACCGTGAACGGGGCGGAAACGGATACTGTGGAGGAAATCCGAAGGCTTACCGGCGGCGAAGGCTGTGATCTGGTCATTGAGACGTCTGGAACAGAGATCTGCGCCCGTCAAGGAATCGAGGCCCTTGTAAAAGGCGGCACGCTGGTACAGGTCGGCTACAGCAAATCCGGTGATATGAACATGCCCATGGGGTTGGTCTGCGACAAGGAAATCGCAATCAAATCTGTATTCCGTTATCGCCATATTTATCCACTGGCAATTCAGGCCGTTGCAGATGGAAAGGTCGATGTAAAAAAGGTCGTGACGAATGTCTTTGACCTCGATGATATCCAGAATGCCATGGATCGCAGCGTTCGTGACAAAGCAGATATTGTAAAAGCGGTTGTTAAGATATGCTGATACAGAATTCGGACTGTCTTTATCATTCTGAGGGGCATTGATTTGCCCCTCTTTTTTCATATTCTTTGGCTTCTTATTCTTTGCTTTCTATCCACTTCTCCGAGCCTTGCCAGAAATTTCTTTCCATGGTAGAATGATATTTACTCAGAAACGGCGAATCTGTTCCGTTCTGGGAGACTACATGAAGACAGGAAATTATTTATGCGAAAGCTTGCGTTATCGGACGAAATATTGATGAGCGTTGAGAAACCTGCCCGCTATATCGGCGGCGAAGTGAACGCAGTCATGAAGAATAAGGAGCGGGTGGACATCCGCTTCGCGATGTGCTTCCCGGACGTGTACGAGATCGGGATGTCGCATCTTGGCATTCAGATTTTATATGACATGTTCAACCGCCGGGACGATATCTGGTGCGAGCGGGTCTACTCGCCCTGGAATGATCTCGATAAACTGATGAGGGAGAAGCAGATTCCTCTTTTTGCACTTGAGTCGCAGGATCCGGTGAAGGATTTCGACTTTCTTGGCATCACAATCCAGTATGAGATGTGCTATACGAATATTCTGCAGATCCTTGATTTGTCCGGTATTCCACTCCGTGCGGCGGATCGCACGAAAGAGCATCCTTTCGTAATCGGCGGCGGCCCCTGCACCTACAATCCGGAGCCGCTGGCGGAATTCTTTGATCTCTTCTACATCGGTGATGGAGAGACAATCTATTTTGACCTGATGGACAAGTATCTGGAGTGGAAGAGGAGCGGCGCAGCGAGGGAAGACTTTCTGCGCATGGCGGCGCAGCTTTCCGGCATCTATGTGCCTTCGCTTTATGAGGTAAGCTACAACGAGGACGGGACGATCGCCGCAATGGAGCCGCTCTGTCCGGAGGCGCCGCGCAGGGTGCGGAAGGAACTTGTGCTCGATGTGACGGATACGTATTACCCGGAAAAGCCGGTCGTTCCTTTTATCCAGATCACGCAGGATCGCGTGGTGCTGGAGATTCAGCGCGGCTGTATCCGCGGCTGCCGTTTTTGTCAGGCCGGCATGCTCTACCGCCCGACCAGGGAGCGCGAGATCGGAATGCTGAAACGCACCGCACACGCGATGCTGAAAAATACGGGTTATGATGAGATTTCCTTAAGCTCGCTCAGCACCAGCGATTATTCGCATCTGGGCGAACTGGTCAATTTCCTGATCGAGGAATTTGGAACGCGCGGCATCCGTATCTCGCTGCCGTCCCTGCGCATTGATGCCCTCTCGCTTGATGTCATGGGCCGGATTCAGGATGTGAAGAAGAGCAGTCTCACTTTCGCACCGGAGGCCGGTTCCCAGCGAATGCGCGATGTGATCAACAAGGGGCTCACAGAGGAGGACATCCTCTCCGGCGCTGGGCAGGCCTTCGACGGCGGTTGGAGCCGTGTGAAGCTCTATTTTATGCTGGGACTGCCGGGTGAAACGGAGGAGGACATAAAGGGGATTGCCCATCTGGCGCAGAAGATCGCCGAGCGTTATTATGAGGTGCCAAAGGAGAAACGGAACGGGAAATGCCAGATCACGGTGAGCACCTCCTTCTTTGTACCAAAGCCCTTCACCCCCTTTCAATGGGCCAGGATGTGCACGAAGGAAGAATTCCTCGACCGCGCCTATGTCGTCAATCATGAGATGAAAGAGCAGAAAAACCAGAAAAGCATCCGCTACCACTGGCATGAAGCGGATGTGACGGTCCTCGAGGGCGTGCTCGCGCGCGGAGACAGAAAAGTCGGAGCGGTTATCCGACGCGCCTATGAGATGGGCGCGCTCTTTGACTCCTGGACGGAGAATTTCCGGAATGAGATCTGGGAGGCGGCATTCGCCGACTGCGGCGTCGATCCGGACTTCTATACTGTACGGGAGCGCGCGATTGACGAGCGCTTCCCCTGGGATTTTATCGATATCGGTGTGACGCGCAGTTTCCTTGAACGCGAGTGGAAGCGTGCACAGGATGGCGTCGTCACGGAAAACTGTCGCATGAAGTGTTCCGGCTGCGGAGCCGCGTCCTACGGGGGAGGTGTCTGTCATGAACGTTAGAGTCAAATTTCGCAAATATGGCAATCTCCGATTCATCGGACATCTCGACACCATGCGCTATTTTCAGAAGGCCATACGCCGCGCGGGGCTGGACGTCTGTTATTCGGAGGGCTTTACGCCACATATGATCATGTCCTTCGCGCAGCCGCTCGGCGTCGGCCTCGAGAGCGATGGGGAATATATGGATATCCGCGTGAACAGCACGCCGTCCTCCGCGGAGGCAGTGCGGCTTCTCAATGAAAACGGAGCCGAGGGTATCGAAGTCTTAAGCTGGCGGGAACTGCCGGAGGGCAGCAAAAACGCGATGTCGATCGTCGCCGCCGCGAATTATGAGGTCCGCTTCCGCGAGGGCTGCGAACCGCCTGAGGGCTGGGAGGAACGCCTCCTTATGTTTCTGCAAAAGCCGGAGATTCTGGTGCAAAAGGAGACGAAGAAAAGAGCCGTGCAGGAGGTCGATATCCGCCCCTGGGTCTACGCCTGCGCAGTGCGGGAGGGTGTCATTTTCCTTACCGTGTCCACCGGCAGCGTCGGCAATCTAAAACCAGAGCTTCTGTTGCAGGCTTTTGCGGAGCAGGAGGGATATGAGCTGCAGCGTTTTGGACTGTTACTCCGAAGAAAAGAACTCTATGCGGATCTAGGAACAGACGGGGAACGAAAGCTCGTCCCTCTGGAGAAACTGGGGGCTGAGATTGGATAACACGAGAATCATTACCTATATAGAAAAGGGCGTGCTGGCGGACGCGCTGCTGACAGACGGGCGGTTGACCGAGTTGTCCTTAAATCCATCGGATGCGCGTCCGTTACTCGGCAATATTTACGTCGGCCGGGTGAAAAATATTGTCAAAAATATCCGCGCGGCCTTTGTGGAAATCGAGGGTGGCACGCTTTGCTATCTGCCGCTGGAGGACGTACAGGCGCCGGTCTGGGCAAGGCCGAAGAAGAATGACAGACTGGCCGAGGGTGATGAACTGCTCGTGCAGCTCAGCCGCGAGGCGCAAAAGACGAAAGCCCCCTCCGTGATGACGCAGCTTTCTTTATCGGGAAAGTATCTTGTACTGACCCGTGGAAAGCAGGGCATCGGCTGCTCAGCGAAGCTGTCCGCAGGAGAGCGGCAGCGGCTGAAAGAACTGGCAGAGTGTTTTCCGCTGCCGGAGGACAGCGGCCTGATCGTACGCACAAATGCGGAGGGCTTACAGGAAACTGAGCTGCGTGCCGAGTTTGACAAATTACTGGAAAAGCAGAATTTTCTGATCGTTCAAGCCGTACACCGAGCCGTATTCTCCTGCGTGTACCGCGAGAGACCCGCATATTTGAATTCAATTCTCGGGAACCGCAGCGGCACCCTGAAAGAAATTGTCACTGACGACGCACATATTTTCCGAGAAATACGGGACTTCTTGCGAGAAGAGATGCCGGAGGAAGAAGGAAAGCTCCGGCTCTATGAGGAGCGAATGCAGCCGCTGAAAAGCCTCTACCAGCTCGAAAAAGGACTCTCGGACGCACTCTCGGAGCGTGTGTGGCTGAAATCGGGCGCTTATCTTGTCATTGAACACACCGAGGCGATGACGGTCATTGATGTGAACACCGGGAAGTGTGTCACCGGGAAGGACAAGCGCGAGACAGTGCGGAAGATCAATCTCGAGGCCGCAGCGGAGATCAGCCGTCAGCTGCGGCTGCGCAATCTGTCCGGTATGATCTTGGTAGATTTCGTTGACATGGACGGCGACGGGCCGCACGAATTATTATCCTTCATGCGGGAGCGCCTGCGGGATGACCCGATGAAAGCGACTGCTGTGGACATGACGCAGCTCGGCCTTATGGAGCTGACGCGCCGAAAACAAAAAAAACCGCTCAGGGAACAGGCGAAGGAGTGTGGATTATTATGATTGAGATCAGCGCAAAAAAAGAAAAGGGGCATTATCGGAGCTTCATGATCGACGGCCACGCGGACTATGCCGAGGAGGGCGAGGATATCGTCTGCTCCGCGGTGTCCGCGCTCGTGATCAACGCGATCAATTCGATCGAGGCCTTCACGGAGGACACTTTTACCTGCGACTGCGCGGACGGCCAGATCAGAAAATGGGAATTTACTTCCGACGTATCAGAAAAGACAGATCTTTTGATGGACTCTTTGCTGCTGGGCCTGAAAAATATTGAAAAATCTTACGGAAAATATATTTCTGTGGACGCTTGACAGTTTTCACGACATTTGGTATTATATTACGGATGCCGCACAGTGGGGCTGTAAGTCTGTCCGTTGATAGAGAGGATAGCGCCGAAGCTGGTGAGTAAAGTACAGGAGGTGCCATATGTACGCGATAATTGCAACAGGTGGTAAACAGTATAAGGTATCCGAGGGCGACGTGATCAAGGTCGAGAAGCTCGGCGCAGAAGCGGGTGCAAGCTATGTATTTGACCAGGTTCTGGCCGTGTGTGACGAGACGCTCAGCGTGGGTACTCCGGTAGTCGAGGGCGCTACCGTAGAAGCATCTGTGATCGGTGACGGCAAGGCGAAGAAAGTCATCGTTTACAAGTACAAGAGAAAATCTGGATATCACAAGAAAAATGGTCACAGGCAGCAGTACACCGCTGTCAAGATTGAAAAGATCAACAAGTAGACAGAAGATTTTAGAGGAGGTGCAGACCTATGTTAAATATGAATCTTCAGATGTACGCGCATAAGAAGGGCGTTGGTTCCACCAAGAATGGCAGAGATTCCAAGTCCAAGAGACTCGGCGCGAAGAGAGCTGACGGCCAGTTCGTGAAGGCTGGAAATATCCTTTACAGACAGCGTGGCACCAGAATTCACCCGGGCGTGAACGTAGGACGTGGCGGAGACGACACCCTGTTCGCACTGGTGGATGGCGTGGTTCGCTTCGAGAGAAAGGGCAGAGACAAAAAGCAGGTCTCTATCGTTCCGGCAGTGACAGAATAATCCGCGTGATTCACTTTGGGGCTTCAAATCGCTTAAGATTTGGAGCCCTCTTGCGTAGAAGGGGTTCAAAACTATGTTTAGTGACAAAGCCAGAATCATCATCCGTTCCGGAAAGGGCGGCGACGGGCATGTGAGCTTTCGCCGGGAGAAATATGTGCCGGATGGCGGCCCAGACGGCGGCGACGGCGGCGACGGCGGCAGCGTGATCTTTGAAGTGGACAAGGGTCTCAATACGCTGACCGAATACCGTCACCGGAGAAAATTTGCGGCGGAATCCGGGCAGGAGGGCGGCAAGCACAACTGCCACGGCAAAAAAGGACAGGATATTATCTTAAAAGTTCCCGAAGGCACGGTCATCCGGGAGGCCTTAAGCGGCAAGGTAATCGCGGATATGTCCGGCGAAAATCAGCACTTTCTGGTTCTGCGCGGCGGAAGGGGCGGCGCGGGCAACCAGCATTTCGCCACCTCGACGATGCAGGCGCCGCAGTATGCCAGACCGGGCAAACCGGCGCAGGAACTCGAGGTAATCCTTGAGTTGAAGGTGATTGCGGACGTCGGGCTCGTCGGTTTCCCGAATGTGGGAAAATCCACGCTGCTTTCGCGCGTCACGAACGCGCAGCCGAAGATTGCCAATTATCATTTCACGACGCTCAGCCCGAATCTCGGTGTGGTTGATTTAGGAGACGACGGCTTTGTCATCGCCGACATTCCGGGGCTGATCAAGGGCGCATCGGAGGGCGTAGGCCTCGGCCTTGACTTCCTACGCCATATCGAACGGACGAAAGTGATCATCCATATGGTTGATGCGGCATCCGTGGAAGGGTGCGACCCAGTGGAGGACATCCATGCGATCAATAAGGAACTGGTCGCCTACAATCCGGAGCTGGCAGGACGGCCGCAGGTCATCGCCGCGAATAAGATTGACGCGATCTGGGATAAGGAAAGCGACCCGGTTGGGCGCATCCGCCGGGAGTTTGAGCCAGAAGGCGTGAAGGTCTTCGCGATCTCCGCGGTCAGCGGCGAGGGCGTGGAGGCGCTTCTCTACCATGTTAAAGAGCTGTTGGATGCCACGGATCGAGAGCCAACTGTATTTGAACCGGAGTTTTTCCCGGAATTCATGGCAGCGGGAGAGGAAGAGCTCGCCTTCACTGTGTCAAGATCGACGAAGGAGGCAAATACGTATCTCGTCGAGGGACCGCGCGTCGAAAAGATGCTCGGCTACACGAATCTCGAGTCCGAGAAGGGCTTTGCCTTCTTCCAGAAATTCCTGAAGGATACCGGTATTTTAAAAGAACTGGAAGACGCCGGAATTCAGGAGGGCGACACCGTGCAGGTGTGCAATTTAAGTTTCATATATTATAAATAAGTAAAGGGAGACAGGCATATGAACAGCAGACAGCGCGCTTATCTGATGAGCCTTGCACAGACAATGCAGCCGATTATCCAGATTGGCAAGGGCGGACTCACACCGGAGCTGGCATCGGCGGTGTCGGAAGCGCTTGCAGCGCGGGAATTGATTAAGATCAGCGTCCTGCAGAATTGCATGGAGAGCCCAAAGGAGCTCGCCGTCACGCTCGGAGAGCGGACTCGCTCTCAGGTCGTGCAGGTCATTGGCAAGAAAATCGTGTTGTATAAAGAGGGCAAGGACGACAAAAAGAAGATTGTACTGCCGAAATAGAGGTATCTTCGATGAAAGAGGAAGGAAGACGGATCGGACTCTTTGGCGGAACCTTCGATCCGGTGCATAATGCGCATCTGGCACTTGCAGAGCAGGCTTACAGGCAGTATAAACTCGATGTGGTCTGGTTCATTCCGAATGGTCAGCCGCCGCATAAACGCGGACAGATTCACACGGACATCCGGCATCGCATGGAGATGATCCGGCTGGCCATCCATGATATTACTTATATGGAACTCTGCGGCCTCGAGGAAGGCAGCGATGCGTATCATTATACTTATCGGACAGTACAGACTTTGCGGGAGCGATGTCCGGATGATCAGTTTTATTTTGTCATGGGGGCTGATTCTCTCTTTAACTTCGAAAACTGGCGGGAACCGCGTATAATCTGTGAGGAGTGCGTTCTTCTCGCTGCGATTCGCGATGAACACAATATAGAGGAGCTTCGCGCACAGGTCGCGCGGCTGCAGGCGCTGTATCAGGCGGATATCCGGCTTCTTAATACGCCCAATATGGACATCGCAGCGGAAGATATCCGTGCGCGCATCCGAAATGGTGCAGACATTTCCGGGATGCTTCCCGCTTCTGTGGAGAAATATTTGCGGGAAAATATGCTTTATGGCAGTTTTGGAGAGGGATGAAACTATGGACACAGTCAGTATCCGAGATCTAAAAAAAGAAATGAAAAAATCCATGGACGACAGCCGCTATGAGCACACGCTCGGCGTCATGTACACGAGTGCGGCGCTGGCCATGCGCTATGGCTATGATATTGATCGGGCACAACTGGCCGGGCTTCTGCATGACTGCGCGAAATGCATGCCGAACGCAAAAAAGCTGAAGACCGCAGAGAAGAACGGACTCGAGATCAGCGAGCTGGAGCGCAAGAATCCCTTCATGCTGCACGCCAAGGTCGGAGAATTGCTTGCAAGGAAGAAATACGATATCGATGACGAGGAAGTGCTCGGTGCGATCCGCTGGCACACGACGGGGCGGCCGAACATGTCGCTCCTCGAGAAGATCGTCTATGTGGCCGATTACATCGAACCGAAGCGTGAAAAAGCGCCAAATCTGAAAGAGGTTCGGCAGCTCGCTTTTATAAACCTTGATCAGGCGCTGCTGAAGATATTGGAGGACACGCTGGGATATCTTGGGGATTCCGAGGATGTGGACACGATGACAAAGGCAACCTATGATTTTTATAAGCGAGACCAGAAGGATGAACTGCCGGAATAAATAGGGCAGTATTGTTTAGAAAACAGACAGTGTTTGCAGTGAAAGGAGAGTTATGGCAGACAAACGTTCGAAGGAAATGGCAAAAATCGCGATCGAAGCGCTGGAAGAGAAGAAAGCGAAGGATGTCAAGATTCTCGACATCTCCGATATTTCTGTGCTGGCGGATTATTTTATCATCGCGACCGGTAGGAACCAGAATCAGGTACACACGATGGCGGATGAGGTGGCGGAGCGCCTTGGGAGAGCCGGTTATCCGTCCGGTCATGTGGAGGGTTATCGCACCGCAAACTGGATTTTGATGGATTATCATGAGTTGATCATCCATATTTTCGATGAAGAAAATCGCCTGTTCTATGATCTGGAGCGTATCTGGAGGGACGGCACGCTCGTAGAGAAAGCAGATCTGGAGGCATAGCAAGAATGCAGAATCGGATTCTTTCTGTCGAGAAAACGACGAACAACCGCTTCCTCAATATGTATGACCTGAGATTCGAAAATAAAGTCGGTGGGCAGGGGCTCTATCACGTCGCTTCGCGCGCGCCTTCCATCGCAGAACTGAAATTGAACACACGCGTCAACAAACCGGACGGCGTCATCATCTACAGTCTCTACGGCGATCGGCATGACCGCGTCGTGCTGGTGCGCCAGTATCGCTTTGCGATTGACGACTGGCTCTATGAATTTCCAGCCGGACTTGTGGATGTGGGCGAGTCCTTCGCACAGGCCGGAGCGAGAGAGCTGAAGGAAGAGACCGGTCTCACTTTTCAGGCGATCGAGGCTGAGGAAATGTACCACAAACCTTTCTTCACGACAATTGGCCTGACTGACGAGTCCTGTGCGACGGTCTACGGCTACGCGTCCGGTAAGGTTTCTGCAGACGGTCTCGAGGACAATGAGCAGCTTTCTGTCGTTCTCGCGGATCGTGCGGAGGTGCGCAGGATTCTGCAGGAAGAAAACGTATCGATAAATTGCGCCTATCTTCTAATGCATTTTTTACATCAC
>JAJQBC010000117.1 GCA_021203465.1 Lachnospiraceae bacterium
TACGGTTTTTATTCTCCGATCCTCAAGAAATGGACGGCGCCGATCCTGATGGCTCTGGCCATGATCGGTATTGCCATCCCGGTCTTTTTCACCGGCAGCCTGCCCGGCCTTTATCTCGCGGGTATCCTCGGAGGCTTCTCCATGAACGGCTGCGCGCCCTACATCATCTCCAGAATGCACAATATGGTTCCGGATTCCATGTATGGCAAGGCGATGTCCATCTACGCGGGCTTCATGAACGCGGGCATGGTGGTCGCGATTTATGTCCTCAATTTCCTGACGCAGATCTTCTTCGGAGATGCGGGAGACGTGCAGGGCAAGTTCACGGTAGCGGCTGCTGGCCTGGTGATCGTATTTATAACGTCCATCCCGGTCTATGTGAGCAAGGATCTGAAGGACGTCGAGGGGGCGTAAGCAGGATCTGCTTTGCAAGGAGGTAAACATGTCTACATTTGACGAAAAAGAATTAAAGGTAGTTGCAACAGAGCCGGATTTTTTCGGCAGTCAGAATCCTATCTATGATTTCCCGGTTTCCCGCCGCGAGAACTTTGTGGCGGCCATCAAGGATAAGAAGCCATACTGGGAAATCACGGATATTGACCAGAATACCTTCACGCCGTCTGTCATTCCGGACAACGTGGCCCGCGGATTTGTATTCGAGGGAGGCGATCCGCTTCCGCGTGAGAAGTTCGGCGGCAAGGATATGTTTGGCATCGAGTGGGTATATATCGATGTGGCCGGCGGTTCCATGGTGAAGCCCGGAAATCCGCTTCTCGAGTATGCCGATGAGTGGAGAGAGAAGGTAGTCTGGCCGGATATCAACAGCTGGGACTGGGAAGGCAGCGCGAAGCGCAATAAGGAGTATCTGAGCAACGGGAAAGCCAATATCATGACGCTTCTGAACGGCTGCTGGTTTGAGCGTCTGATCTCGTTCTTTGATTTTGAGAACGCGGCGGTGGCCGTGATCGACGAGGATCAGATTGACGACGTCAAGGAGCTGGTACATAAGCTCACGGATCTGTATATTGACATCGTGGATAAGAGTCTGGAATATTTTGATCTGGACGGTTTCGAGATCCATGATGACTGGGGCTCGCAGAAGTCTCCGTTCTTCTCGGACGCGGCGGCAAGAGAGATTTTCCTGCCGGAGATGAAGCGCTACAATGAGCATCTTCACTCGAAAGGGCTGATCAGTATGCTACACAGCTGCGGACATATTGAGGACCGCTGCGACGTGTTCGTGGAGGCCGGATTTGACGCCTGGCTTCCGATGCCGATGAATGACACGGTGAGTCTGTACGAGAAGTATGGCGACAAGATCACGATCGGGATGGTGTATGACAAGCCGATTGACCCGGCGACCGCTTCCGAAGAAGAGATCCGCGCCGCGGCAAAGGATTTTGCGGATCGCTTTGCAAAACCGGGAAGACCCAGCTCGTACTCCGCGTTTTACAATACGCCGGGGCTTCTGAATCCTGCGTTCCGCGAGGAACTTTACAGAGAGTCCAGAAAGAATTACGGCAGGTGACCGTGCCCTGAAAAGAATCCAGAATAAACATTTGATCCCGGAAAGAATGTTTTCTTTCCGGGGTTTTTATGCTATCATGTAAAAAAAGGTCTGTTCTGGGAGGGCAAAAGATGAAATATCCGATTACATTTATAAGGGAACATATAGTATATGAGGCCGAGGAAGGAATGACGATTCTCGAGGCCGAGCGGCAGGTGGGGCTTACGCCGGACGCGCCCTGCGGCGGAAACGGAAAGTGCGGGAAGTGCAGCGTGCTGGTAGACGGCGTGCTTCTGGCTGCCTGTCAGGTTTTGGTCACAAAAGCGCTGAGCGTGGATACAGGCGCCGGAAAAGAAGGGACGAATCAGATCCTGACGGAGGGAGCAGGACGTCAGGTAGAGCTGGCGCCCGGGGAACTTCCGGAGGATGTGGAGCGGCCATTTCTGGTTGCCGTGGATCTCGGCTCTACTTCGGTGGTGGCCTATCTGCTCGACGGGAAGACCGGCGAGACGCTTGCGGTGCGCAGCATGCTGAACCCACAGCGTCAGTATGGTGCGGATGTGGTTATGCGAGCCAGCTATGCGATGGAGCACGGCGCGGAGGCGCTCAGCTCCTGCATCCGGCGTCTGGTGGGTGAGATGATCCGTGAGCTGGCGCGGGAGTGCGGAGGCACGCAGGAGGATGTCGTGCGCATCGTTATGGTCGGAAACAGCTGTATGCATCATCTGTTTTTGGAAGTCCCGGTGGATTCTCTGGTGCTTGCGCCTTACGAACCAAAAGTAAAGGATGCGGTCTCCTATACCGCGCGGGAGCTGGGGATACAGGCTCATCCCTGCGCAAAGCTCTGCTGGTTGCCGAATATTGGCGGCTTTGTCGGAGCGGATACGGTGGGCTGTATTTTGGCTACGCATATGGAGGAGCGTGACAGGATGACGCTGATGATCGACATCGGCACGAACGGGGAGATGGTGCTCGGAAACCGGGCGACCGGACTGACCGCCTGCTCGACGGCTGCAGGACCTGCCTTCGAGGGGGCGAAAATCAGCTGTGGTATGCGTGGCAGCACCGGCGCGATCGACCATGTGTATCTGGACGGCGAGGGTCATCTGACATGGCATGTGATCGGAGAAGGAGAGCCGCTCGGCATCTGCGGTTCCGGGCTTCTGGACGCGGCGGCCTGCCTGCTGAAGAACGGCGCGATTGATGAGAGCGGAAGACTGGAGGAGGACTGGTATTTCACGAAGAATGTCTCGCTTCTCCAGCAGGATGTCCGTGAACTGCAGCTTGCAAAGGCGGCTATCGCGGCGGGAATTCGGATTCTCTGCGCCAAAAAGGGTATCGAGGTGAAAGATATCGAGGAGGTGCTGATCGCGGGAGCCTTTGGCAATTATCTTGACCCGGAGAGCGCCTGCGATATCGGGATGCTCCCGGAGGAACTGAGGGGGAGAATCACTTCCGTTGGTAATGCGGCCGGTGAGGGCGCGCGGATCGCGGCGCTGAATGAGGGCGAGTATGAGCGCAGCCGTGTTCTCGCCCGCGAGGTAGAGTTTGTGGAGCTTGCAAGAGAGGCGGACTTTCAGGACGTTTATGTGGACGAACTGGAATTCCCGGAACAGGAGGATTGAAGTATGGGTAACTATGAACAGGCGGAGGCGCTGGCCAGAGAGGCAGGATTTACGCATTTGATGCGTCTTGACTGCGCGACGATTGAACTGCTGCCGGAGGTGCGCAAGATGTGCGAGGCAAATACCTGCGGCCAGTATGGGAAGAACTGGGCATGTCCGCCGGGCTGCGGTACGTTGGAGGAGTGCAGGGAACGAATCGCACATTACAGCTGGGGCATTCTGTTGCAGACGGTGGGAGAGCTGGAGGACAGTCTGGATTTCGAGGGCATTATGGAGACGGAGGAACGGCACAAGGAAAACTTCACGAAGGCGGCAGAACTGATGCGGGCGCACTTTTCCGATGTCTTCAGTCTGGGTGCGGGCTGCTGCACGATTTGCGCGGAATGCGCGTATCCTGACAAGCCCTGCCGTTTTCCGGAGAAACGCGTTTCTTCGGTGGAGTCCTACGGGATCTATGTCAGCAAGATCTGTAAGGACAACGGAATCCCGTACAATTACGGGCCGAACACGATTGCGTATACAAGCTGCTTCCTATTGGGCTAAAAGTCCCTTTAGTCCCCCTCCATCTCCAGAAGGTGGAAGGACAGGAGCAGGTAGAGCAGCTCATCCGGTTTGGAAAAGTCTGATTTCATAAAATCGCGGATTTTTTCCAATCGGTACAGCAGCGTGCTGCGGTGGATAAACAGCGCCTCCGCGGTGCGTGTGACGCTCTGATGGTTTTCCAGATAGCAGCGCAGCGTCCGGTAGAGCTGTGTGTGGCTGCCCGTATCGGCATTTTTCAGGGCAATCAGCTTCTCGTGACAGATCATGTATGCGGGAAGCTTTTTTGTGCTCTGTTCCATGATGTAGCGCAGCGCGATATCCTGATTGAAATGATGGATCCAGAGCGAGGGGTTGATGCGACGTCCCACTTGCAGGGCGAGAGTAGCCTGCTGATACTGGCGCTGAAAATTGAAATGTCCGAGCATTTTTCGGCTGTAGCCGGCGCTCAGAAGGCTGTCACGGATGAAATTTGCCAGTTTCTGAGAGACATCATCGAGCGACAGGCTGCACAAGTCGAGGTTCACGTAGACAACCACATTGCCCTGATGCTCCACGGCGCAGGAGGCCGGAATCGTATTTTCCACGTATCCGCAGATTGAGCGTAGCGTGAGGTTCTTGAAGTCGAGGATGCCGGTCTTCAGAAGAATGCACTGGTAGCTGTGCGAAGAGAGCCATCCTGCGGCGGTAAACTGCTGGCTGATTTCCACATAGTCCGCACTCGGGTCAGTCAGCAGATTGCTGAAAATCTGATGCAGCGAGAGGGCAGAGCTGTGGTCGGCCATCGGGTTTACAGCCAGCGCATGGGAGACCATTCGCGCCAGATGTTCCAGCAGAAAGCCGAAGGTGTCGTCCAGCGGAATCTCTCCCTCCTCGATCATCAGCCGGAAGGCGGCCCGTCCTTGTTGAAAAATATTGACGCAGAGGGAGGGGATGGCGATTTGATTTCCTGGATAATAGAAGTAGCCTGTTCGGTATACGGCTTCTTCATAATTCTGGTCGCTCTTGAGCGCATTGACTAGATCCCGTGTCTCCTCGTCAGAGCCGATGACCGGGATTTCCATATGTTCAAAGGATGTTTTTTTGGAGGCAATGATCGTAAAGTCCAGACCGACAAGCATCATTGGATTTGGAATAATGCGATCGCTCAGATCCAGCAGCTGCTGGATCGACGAACCGTTTAGCCGGGAGTCGAACAGCGCCTGATTCCATTCCTCGTAGAGCGCGAAAACCTCCTGCAGGAAGGCGGCCAATTCTCGCAGCGTGACGGATTCCGGCAGAATGCAGAGATTCGGGTATTCGGAAGGCGATATGTGAAAGGCCGCTCCGGTGAGAATCAGGAAGGTCTTCGACAGTTTGTGGGAAGGCATCGAAAAATCCGGGTCGTCCGACATATAGAGGATGCCGTCCTCGAGATTTCCGTTGCCGTCATAGGTGAGCGGATATTTCAGGTGAGGCTCGGCGGATAGCCAGCCGGAAGCGGCCACCGTATATTTTTTCTTCAGATGCCAGGTGATCAGAAGTGCGCTCAGTTTCATAGAGTTCTGTCCTTTTTTGTATTTTTTTTATTATACT
>JAJQBC010000059.1 GCA_021203465.1 Lachnospiraceae bacterium
GTATTAGGATTGGCAGATTTTTTAGATATGGGGCATGCTAGAAGATTACGCAATGCAAAATGGCATATAACATATTATTCTGATAAGGATAAGCATAGAGTAAAATCTGTTATGAAGCGGCTGGGTTTAAAACGCTATACGTTGTACTCGAATATCGATGAATGCATTGGAAAATTTGCAACCACTCCTCATTCTGATAGGAGCGCTGTATAATTGTCAGATTTTCATAGTTTGCTTCAGAAAGGATACAACCTTGGTTTGCTAAATGCAAAAGCTGCCAAGAAACAATAGTTTATGTTAACTAAATTATAATGGCAGCTTCAACATTTTTATTAGCTCATCACGCCTGAATCTCCGTCCCATCTTTAAACGTCACCCGGACATCGTCCGCTGAATACACAGTGATGTAATCCACCAGGCTGTGGAATGCCGTCTCGTCAAAGGCATCAAGCGCAGTCGGCAGGTTCTCCATCGCTGCAAGGCAATCCTCGATGGTCGCTTTTCGCAGCTCCTTGTCGGTGATTTCCGCCGTGACCGCTTCTAGCCGGTCGTTCGCCTTGTTGTACCGAGCAACCAAAGCGTCGTAGCGTTTCTGGTATTCGTTTTGGTCGAGGGCAACACTGGCATTCTCACGGATGCACTGCTGCACCAGGTCAGCTACAAGCTGTGTCTCCTCACGGAGTTCCTCCTGCTCAGTTTCCAATGCAGCAGTGTCAAAGAGCATCGGCTTGACTTCCTCGTAGTCGGCTCTTACGCTGTCGCGCCGTTCCAGCAACTTGTTGATGGCGGACACGCAGAACTGCTCGATTTCCCCGTCTGTCAGATGAGGAGTGGTGCATTTCTCGTCGTTGTCGTACTTGTGGTTGCACTGCCAGATGATCCTGCGGTACTTGCTGTTGGAGTGCCAGACCTTGGAGCCGTACCAGCTCCCACACTGCCCGCACTTGATTTTGCCGGAGAAGATGTGAACACCGCTGTGCCGGTTCCTGCCGGGGTTTCGGCGGGCAATCTCCCTCTGCACCATGTCGAACACTGCGGGGTCTACGATGGCTTCGTGGCTATTTTCAACGTAGAACTGCGGAACCTCGCCCTCGTTGATTTTCTGCTTTTTCGTCAGGAAATCCGTCGTGAAGGTTTTCTGCAGGAGGGCGTCTCCCTTGTACTTCTCGTTCTGGAGGATGGATTTGACCGTGGACTGGCTCCATTTATCCTTGCCTCCGGGTGATTTGATGCCGTCAGTGGTCAGCTGCTTGGCAATCCCGCACGGGGTCATCCCCTGCAGGAACATGCTGTAGATGCGCCGCACGGTGACTGCCTGTTCTTCATCGACCAGAATCTCGCCGCTCGGTCCGCGCTTGAAGCCGAGAAAGTGTCCGAAGGGAATGGACACCTTGCCGTCGGCGATACGCTTGCGCTGTCCCCAAGTGCAGTTCTCGGAGATGGAGCGGGCTTCTTCCTGAGCCAATGAGGACATGATGGTGAGCATCAGCTCGCCCTTCCAAGTTGAATTTGATGAAGTATTCCTTCTTCTCATCAGGTTTGAGGAGTGACCGGGACATAGACTGCTCCCATCTGCAAATCCATGGATCGAGTGTATATTTCACAAACTCAAGGGACTGCTGCTCTATATTGCTGAAGGTTGACCGCTCCAGGTCGCCTACCATGTGCGGCGGTATGCGAAAAATCCTCGCAATCTCGTCTACTTGAAACTTTCTTGTTTCGAGAAACTGCGAATCGCTGGGCGAGATGGAAATCGGCGTGTATTTAAGCCCTTCTTCCAGAACTGCCACACGGTTTGAATTCGAGCTGCCGCCAAAAGCGGCATTCCAGGAATCGCGCAGGTGCTCCGGGTCTTTAACGACACCCGGATGCTCCAATACACCGCCGGGAGTGGCACCATTAGCAAAGAATTTAGCCCCATATTCCTCAGCGGCTATAGACAAGCCGACAGCGTTCTTCGCCATAGCAATCGGACTGTAGCCGATCAGGCCATCGAAGCCGAGTGCGGGAATATGAAGAACATCATACGGAGAAAGAATAACCGTGTTGCCCTTCAATGTGGGAGCTTCATCCGTCGTTCTCTGGTATTCGTAATAAAGCTGACCGTTTGAATCCGCGCTCGTCCAGGAAATCAATCAGTTTTTCGACGTCCGCCGAATCGGTACGGTCAGAAAATTCGAGGTTTCCCTGGCGGGTGATTGTGTACTGGTCAACCGCGAAAGCGTAGCTCGGCGTGAACTGGTACACGGGAGTTGCTCCCACAAATTCACCAACTGCTGCCGCCAGCTGCTTGCGCCTTGGTCCCGTAATTTCGTAATAGATGGTCATAAAAATCTGCCTCCTTTTTGATTTTGTACTACATATATTGCTCTGATTCGATGCAATAGCAAGTGAAATCTGAACAATATACTGTAGAAATCAGGCGGCAGAATCGGGCAGTTATTTGTGTAATAAGACATCAGGTCTGCTGTCTGCGGAGAAGCTGCTCCATAAGGTCGTCCTGTGGAGTGCCGCCGTCATAGGAGACAGTACAGTTTTCTTTCACGATTTGGAAAATCTCAGACCAGATTCTGTCGGCAAGGGCAAGGTAATTCTGACTCATTGCCACAAATGGACTGGCAATTGCGGCACCTGTGGTGGGGTGCTTTGCAAGAAAACCGAACTCATCTATGATTCCCTCGACCTGAATCCAACGAGCCGCCGCCATTGAATAACGCTCAATGAGCTGCGGAGATACATAAGCCGCACAGCCGCGCTCGTTCAGCCAGCGCCAGGTTTTTTTGTAAATTTTCGCAGCTTCGGTTTTGGAGCCGTCCCGCTGTTCAGCGGACAGAAACTTGCTGGGAGACGGCATCTTCAAGCCGGTAAGCTCCGCAGGCTCCGGGAAGGAAAGCATGGTTGCATTGGCGCTCCCTTCCGCAATTTTATCGACCAAAGGTTTCCGCTTCGCACCGGCACCCGGTCTTGCGCCGCCTCTGTTGCTTCCGTCTTTTGCAGCCATGCTCATCACCTTCCTTTCTGTCAGACTGCATCAACACGCTCATTTTTGAGCAGGTTGTCTTTAATACCCAAAGCTGTACTGGGAGCGACCAGGGTGGCCTTTCGGCTCCAGAATCTCCGCGACAAACGCCAGCTTCTCCGCGCCGCATTTGCAGGTGTAGCGAAGTTCATCGACATCAATACTGACGCTGATAGGCTTCATATACTCTCCGCACACAGGGCATTTCTGCAAGCGGACAACATGGGAGTTGTCGTGCAGGACTTCACATTCCGTCAGGTCATAGATGGCACTATGCTTATACACATTACCGTCCGTCCCCTCATACTCAACCAGAGCGAGACAAACTGCATAGGGTGTCTCTCGGACATCTACATAGTGAATTCCATCCTCATCATCGCACTCCATCATGACGGTCATTCCATCCGGGAGCGGCATCAGCTGAAGGACCTCCTCGTTCTTGGGTTCTGTGTAGCCATAGCTCATACTCATGATTAAATTCCTCTCTTTCATTGTGTAGGGGTGCGCCTTTGAAATTTTGTGTTAAAAACGCACCAGTTTTTGATTTTTACAACATTCTTTTGAATGCCAGGGTCGCGGTTTTATTCAAAAAAGAGTAAAAGAAAATGTGCGAAAGCCCGTGAAATCCTGAGCCATTCACACATATACATAAATTTTATAACTGCCAGCGGCAGGGGTTAATACCATCGTTTGAAAGTGAAATTTCGTGTGCTTGAGGGACCGCCGGTCACACCCCTTCATGACACAACGATATATCGCCGCCTACCCCTCGAAACGAAATGATACCAAACGATATAGGGGCGAGTCGTTGCTGTTCATGAGATATACTCCACACCTATACGGCTGTCGCTCCGGTAGGCTCCGAGCCGCTGGCTATCAATAGTGTCCTTTCTTCGTCGCAATGAGCGCTGGACGCTTTCTCCTGTTGATGCAGAACAGCCAGTTGAACTGCTGCACGGTCACAGGCTCATACCCACACAACAGCATGGCATCCTTGAGTGCATTGTTGCTGATGTCAACGCCGGGTAGCTGCTTCTCCATGATAACCTTGAGCCGGTTGCTGCTGATTGGGTTGGCTTTTGTTTTCGTCGGCACCAGCGCGTTCTTAATCCATTCTACAACCCGTTCCTGGACTTCCGGCGGCTGTGCGCTGAACAGCTCCGTGTCCACCCAGCTGTAGGGGTGTCCGTCACGGATGCCGCAGAGCTTATCACGTTCTTTCTCTGGAAGATGACTCATAAAACGTTTCTCCTTTCGATTGTTGGAAGAGGCAGCATCTCGTCGGGACGGATGCGCTTCTTCACTTTGATTCGGTACCACCAGGTGGGTTCCATCGGGTTCATTGGCTTAAAGCCAAACATCATCAGGGCGTCTTTCATCTGGTTCTCAGAAATATACAGACCGTTGCACGAAGCCATGAAGTGTTTCAGCCCGTAAGCACTGTGGTGTTCGCCGTTTCTGCTTGGACGGAGGTAGAGTGACACCCAGTCCAACACCATCTTCTGTTCATTCTCCGGCAGGTCGGACAGCAGCTTTGTGTCGCCGTCAAAATTGTACGGGTGCCCGTTGCGGATGCCGCTGGGCGGTTCATATGGTTTCATCATGATAACTTTCTCCTTTCAAAAGAATCGGACGCGAGTTTAGGCAACAAAAAAGCCCTCACAGATTTCTCTGTAAAGGCCACACCTGTCTAATCCAACATTGTAAGTATACCGCCTATTACGTCCAGAGTCAAGGGATTTGAAAAAGAACTTTTGTGAAATTTTGTGACAGTTTGTGACGGCACCAATGAGAGAATCAGAGTATGGTTTTTTCGGATTCGAAAGCGTAAACATAGTTGGAAATGTAGGCAAGGAGCGGCTTATTGAAAAAAAGATGAACACCCGTTTACACAGATGGGTGTTCAGAGCTTCGTATTTATTTGTAGTGTTGCCTTATCAGCCTGCTGCCATCAATTCCGCAACTTCATCAGGCAGGGCTTCATCTGTTGGAAGGACGATGGCATCCAGACCTTGAAGGTAGCGTTTCCTTAGCGCTCCTTTGAACACTCCAAAAACGACAACCGTTTTGTCATCCATACGACTC
>JAJQBC010000137.1 GCA_021203465.1 Lachnospiraceae bacterium
GAGAAGAACCTTACTGGCTGTAAGGTATCTAACCCATAAATACATTGTAGTAGGAAGGGGAGACAGCATGATTGCGTTTCTGACCAGCAATCCCGGCGATTCCTGTGTAGAGAACGGAGTTCGGGTTTCGAGAGCAGGAAGACTGAGTGAAGAAAACGGCTTTCTGGAGAGACTGAAAACAGTCTGGCCGGAAAAGGCGGAATGCCTCCTGCTCTGTGCAGAGCCTGAACGTGCGGGGATGAATGACAGAATGGGGCGTACACTGGAAGAATGCTTCGCTTTGAGCGGATTGTCCGTGTACAGGATGACGGTCTGTGATCAGCGGAACTCAATTATCCTGTCAAGCCTGCTTTTGTTGAGTAATGTTGTGATTCTGTCAGGAGGGCATACGCTCACCCAGAACCGGTTTTTTCGGCGGATCGGGCTCAAACAGATGCTTCAGCAGTATGACGGGCTTCTGATCGGGATCAGCGGTGGAAGCATGAATTGCGGCAAGGAGGTCTATGCACTGCCAGAACTGCCGGGTGAAACTTCCATTCCGGCGAGGGACCGCTTCCTGACAGGGCTTGGGCTTATGGAAATGATGATCCTCCCACACTTTCAACTGTTGGAAACAGAGATCCTGGACGGGAAGAGACTGATAGGAGATATCGCGCTTCCGGACAGCAGGGGGCACTGCTTTTACGGACTCCCGGACGGGAGCTATGTGCAGATTCAGGACGGAGAGTGTGAGATTGTGGGGAGATACTGCAGGATCATGAATGGAGAAATTTTTTTAAACAATTAGTTTGCATGCAAATTATAGGAAAACTATCTTTTACCCAACAAATTTGAGGTTCCAAGGAGAAGGAAATGGACGAAAAAAATACGAGTGCACTGCGTAAATCGAAGATGTCAACCATTGGCGTGGTTGCCCTTATTTATTCCTTCGTGGCAGCCGGAGCGTTCAGCATCGAGGAGGCAATCTGCGCGAGCGGACCGGGTGTAACGCTGGCCATGCTGCTGCTCTTCCCGTTTATCTGGTCGTTCCCGCTCTGCGAGATGGTCGGAGAGCTGGGCTCCATATACCCGGCAGAAGGTGGCATCTATGCGTGGGGGCGCGAGACATTCGGCGAATTCTGGGGATGGCAGGTAGGACTCTGGTCCGGTCTGACGACTTGGCTCTGCCAGGCGCAGTACTGCGCGCTGGTGGTCGGCTATGCCGCCAAATTTATAAATATGACGGTCTGGCAGGAATATTTCTGGAAAATTGTAGTGGTGGTCGTGTTCACGGTCATCAATATCATCGGTCTGGACTGGCTGGAAAAGCTTGAGACGGTCTTTACTGTACTGGTGCTCGTAGCCTTTGCCGCAGTGGCGGTCGTCGGTTTCCTGAACTGGAATTACAATCCGATCGAACCGTTTTTCAATGCGGAAGAGGGGCTGTTTCACTCGGTTGGTGGCGGTATCGCAATCATCATCTGGATGTACTGTGGATTTGAATGTATGTCCAATATGGCCGAGGAGGTTGACGATCCGCAGATCATCCCAAAGGGAATGCGCCTGGCGCAGCCGTTGATCGCGCTGACCTACATACTCCCCACCCTGGCCGGACTTGCGGCTATTGGAAGCTGGGACGCGTGGGCGGTGGAATCCGGCGGGGGAGCAGTCGGGTATGCGGATGTCCTGATTCAGTATGTGGGGAACTGGGCAGGTGTATTGTTTGTCATCATCGCGATCATCTCCAACTGCTCGATCTTCTGTTCCTACATCGCGCACGGTTCGAGAGCGTTTTTTGTCATGGCTGATGACCATATGTTTCCGAACATCATGAAAAAGGTGGACAGGCGGGGAATTCCGACGGTGTCGATCATTCTGCTTGCTATTTTCACGATCATCACCTGCAAGTTTGATTTTACCACGCTGGTTATGGCGACCACGCCCATACAGCTGTACCTGTATCTGTTTCTGGTTGCCTGCGTCATCGCGATCCGTAAGCGGTACCCGGCTGAGGACAGGAAGAAGATGGGGCTCACAGTGATGCCCGGCGGTAATGCGGGACTCGTCATTCTGTCTGGGCTGGTGTTCATCATCTGCATGTTTGCGATCTACGCGAATGGAACCGACTATTTCATTACGGGATTTATCGTACTGATTCTGGGTCTTATCGCCTATCTGCTGTGCAAATGGTTTTATAAGGGAAGGGTACTGGATGATCCGGAAGTCTACCCGCTCAATCCGAAGACCCGGCTGGGTCTGGGCGACCTGATCGATATCGGTGTGTATGTCACGCTTTCCGGCCTTATGGCGCTGATCGGCGCTGCGTTCCTGACATTCTATGAAGGGGATTACGGCGTGGAATATTATCTGGAGGAGTACGGAAGCGGTTTTTTCAGTAACTTTGAGGGTATGATCAGCTGTTGCCTGATACTTGGCGTCATCCTGACGATTGCGGGAATCGTGATCTGGCGGATCGGAAAGAAGACCGAGGGTGAAAAGCTGAAAGAACTTCAGCTTATCCGCGGACAGAAGCTGGATGAGCGGATTCGTGAGCTGCACGATGGCAGACTTCCAGGAGAAGAATCCGCGTCGGATGAAGAAAAGGAAAACGGCCGGCAGCAACCGGTTAGTGAATAAGTAAAGGGAAAGGGGATTTTATACATGAAAAAAGTAATGGTGTGCGGCTGCGGCGCGCAGGGTTCCACAATCTGCAGGAGACTGGATGAAGAACCGGGCATTGAGGAGATTATCTGTGCGGATTACAGCCTCGCGGCTGCGGAAGCGGTCTGTAAACTGATGAAGAAAGGAACTCCGAAGCAGGTGAACGGCGCGGACGTCGAGGCGATTGTCGAAGCGGCGCAGGGCTGCGAGCTGATCGTGAACGTGATGCCACTTGATTTCGGCGTCAACGTGCTGGAGGCGGCGATCCGCGTAAAGGCAAACTATCAGGATCTCGCGGCGTGTGAGAACGTTGTAGAGGGCTACTCGGAGTATGATACCTGGATTGAGGGGATCAAGTATATGTATTCGGAGTACGGCAGGCGCTTCGCAGAGAACAATACGACTGCGATTATCGGCACCGGTTCCGCTCCGGGCGTTATGTGCGTGATGGCGCGCAAGGTGGTCAATGAACTGGACGAGTGCGACACGATCAGCATGATGGTGTACGAGGGCGTCGAGGCAAAGCGTTTTCTTCCCTACTGGTGGTCCCCGATGGTGGCGCTCTGCGACATGGAGGAGGATGCCTACGCTTTTGAAAACGGAAAGCAGATCAGGACGAAACCGTTCAGCAGACCGGTTAAGAGAAAATGGCCGGAGCTGAACTATGAGGAGGTCACGCTTGTAGAGCATGCGCATGACGAGCCCGTCTACATCGGCTTTAATAGTGAAACCTATTTCAAAAACTGCAAGAACGCCTACTTTAAATACGGCGGCGTGGGAATCAAGTTTGCCGAGCCGCTGTACCGGGCGGGACTTCTGCATCATGAAAAGGAAAAGATCGGCGATGTGGAGGTCTCTCCCTACGATGTGATTCTGGCGCATATGCCGCCTGCGCCGAAGGATCCGGAAGTTATCAAGGAAATTCTGGATGAGGGTCTTATCGCGGATACCGGCGCGTTTGTGTGCGAGGCATATGGAAAGAAGGACGGCAAGGATATCATGGTCGATCTCCATGTCTCCGCACCGGGGGTGCAGGAATCCTATGACAGGGTGAAGATGTCGGGCGAGATGTATCTGACCGGGCAGGGAGCATTCCTCTTCACCAAGCTGTTTGTGAACGATATGATCACGCAGAAGGGTCTCATCTCCTCCGATATGATGAATGACGAGCAGGTCGAGCAGTATCTGGAGTGGGCGAAAGAGTGGAATATCACCTATTCGATTGATATTAAAGAAGGCGTAAAGTACGACGACTGAGGAGTCGTGAGAAAACAGGCAGAATCAAAGGCACGGACAGTTTTTCGTCCTGTGCCTTTGATTCTGAAACGGAGGAAAATTCTTTTGAACGAACAGCTGCTCACGAAAGTCAGAAAATTATATCAGAATGAAAAATTTAAGCTGGACGCTTTTTTCTTCTGCGGTTCTCCGACAGGAACGCCGAATGAAGGTCTGATCGAAGCATGCGAACGCTATCTGGAGGCGGCACAGAGAGGGGGAACGGTGGATGCTGAGGCAGCGGCACTGATCGCCGAGATGGAGACGGCTGCCTGCAGGGCGCAGCAGGAGGCGAGGGCGGCGGACACAGCGGACAGCCGTGCAGATATCGGAGAAATTCTGGTCCGGAAGGAAGAGCTTTACTGAAGAAAGGTGGATTTATGAAGTTTATTGTTGAGACATCGGCACGTCACGTGCACGTAACGCAGGAACATCTGGAAATTTTGTTTGGGAAGGGTCATCAGCTGACAAAGAAGAAGGACTTGTCGCAGCCGGGACAGTTCGCCTGCCAGGAGCGGGTTACCATTGTCGGACCGAAGAAGGAAATGACCGCATCGATTCTGGGGCCGACCCGCTCGGCGAGCCGGGTGGAGATTTCATTGACCGATGCCCGCTCTATCGGTATTAATGCGCCGGTGAGGGAATCTGGAGATATTGCGGGCAGCGGCTCCTGCAAGCTTGTAGGACCCTGTGGAGAGGTGGAGCTGACGGAGGGGGTCATCGCCGCGAAGCGTCATGTACATATGACGCCTGAGGACGCTGTAAAGGCAGGCCTGAAAGATAAGGATATGGTCTCTGTGAAAATTGAAACAGGCGACAGGAGTCTTGAATTCGGCGATGTGGTTGTGCGTGTCAGTCCCAGCTATGCGCTCGCCATGCACATTGATACAGATGAGGCCAATGCGGCGGCCTGCAGCGGTCAGGTGTATGGCGAAATCGTCAGGTAATTTAAAATAGAAGATTTTCAGTGCTCCGGTTTATATTTCAAATCGCAGCCCGGTGGTGAGCCTGTGCATGCGGTCGCCAAGCCGCCTCCGCAGCGCTTCAAAGCCGGGCGCACCGGCGCAGTGATCAGTATAAATTTGCGTGATACGTAAATAAGGCGAAGGTAATCACAGATTTGTATTGATTTTTATACGAAAATTGCAAGTGCAAGTTGAACACATCCGCGAAAAGCTTCAATAGA